>CAINDO010000367.1 GCA_903847385.1 uncultured Myxococcales bacterium | reverse complement strand
GGAGGGCTCATCCTGATCGCCACCGCCATCCTCCTGCCGGAAATCCGGGGCGAACGGACCCGCGTCAAACCGTCCCAAACACCGCGCGCGCTCCAGTAATCCAGGCCGCTCGGCCCAAAGTCCCAAGACCGGCTGAATAGCCGGTTGGCCAACTCCGTTTTTGACATGTCCCCGGGACCCGGAAGACTGGGGACACTCGCCACTGATGCATCCCGCGCTTCGTCCAATCCTGCGTTTCCCGCTCCCGGCAGCCCTGCTGCTGGCCGCCCTTGCCCTGCCCGTCGCACGGGCAGCCGAGGCCGAGCCCGTGGAATTCTTCGAGAAGCGCGTCCGCCCGATCCTGGTCGACCACTGCTATCCCTGCCACAGCGCGGCCGCGTCGAAGACCAAGGGAGGCTTGCGGCTCGACGTCCGCTCCGGCTGGGAAAAAGGCGGTGCCAACGGGCCTGCCATCATTCCAGGCAAGCCAGCCGAAAGCCTCCTCCTGAGCGCCGTCCGCGGTACCGCCAAGGACCTCGATCCCATGCCGCCCAAGGGCGATGGCCGGACACCGCTTTCCGCAGAACAGATCGCAACCCTGGAAGAATGGATCCGCATCGGGGCACCCGATCCGCGCACCGACCAGGCGGCGTCGGCATTGCCGGATCCCGCAACCCACTGGGCCTTCCAGCGTCCGGTACTTCCGCCGAAACCCCAGGTACGGAAACCCGACTGGCCCCGGACGGAACTCGATCACTACGTCCTCGCCGGGATGGAGACGCACGGGCTCACCCCGGCGCCGGAAGCCCCACGCGCCGTGCTCCTGCGCCGGATCACCCATGATCTCACCGGCCTCCCTCCCACCGCCGACGAGATGGCCCTCTTCCTCGGCGATCCGTCCCCGGACGCCTACGAAAAGGCCGTCGACCGACTGCTTTCCTCGCCCCGGTATGGCGAACGCTGGGGACGCTGGTGGCTGGACATTGCCCGCTACGCGGATTCCAAGGGGTACGTCTTCGAAGAGGAACGCCGCTACGCCTACTCCCACACCTACCGGGACTGGGTGGTCCGATCGATCAACCGGGACCTGCCGTACGACCGCTTCCTCCAGGAGCAGATCGCCGGCGATCGCCTGGCAACGCCCGAGGATCCGTGGCCCATGGCAGCGATGGGTTTCCTCACCCTCGGTCGCCGCTTCCTCAACAACGAGGCCGACATCATCGATGACCGCATCGACGTCGTCTTCCGCGGCACCCAGGCCCTGACGGTCGCGTGCGCCCGCTGCCACGACCACAAGTCCGACCCGATTCCCACCGCCGACTACTACTCCCTCTACGGCGTCTTCGCCTCGAGCCAGGAACCCGGCGACAAGCCCCTGCTCGGCGAAAATCCCAACCCACACGCCGCCGCGCTCTACGCCGAGGAACGCGCCCGTCGCGAAAAGGAACTCGCCGACTACCGCGCCGACCAGACCGCCGCCGTGCTCCAGAAACTGCGCGACCGCGCCGGCGAGTACATCCTCTGCGCCCACGAAACCCTGAAGTCGGACGGCTCCGCCACCGAAGGCGTGGCCCGGTCGCGCAGCATGGATCCAGGCCTCGTCGGCGCCTGGAAACGCCAACTCGAAAAGGCCGCAACCACCCATCACCCGATCCTCTCCCTGTGGGTCGACCTCGCCCGGACGGACACCAACGACTTCGCCGCCGGCATTTCCAATCGCCTCGCGACGCTGACCGCAAATCCTCCGGCCAACACCCCGTTCAATCCCGCGTTGATCGCCGGCCTGCGCCAGCAGTCGCCCACCAACCTCACGGACCTCGGCACGCGGTTTGGCCAGATCCTGTCCGCGGCCGACAGGTCGTGGAAGGCGGCGCGGGACGAAGCCCGCAAGAACGGCACGCCGGAGCCGACCACCCTCGCGGACGCCGCCCAGGAACCCCTGCGCGCCTTCCTCCACGCGCAGGACTCGCCGATCACCGAATCCACCGGGGACATCAACCGCTTCTTCGACGTCCCCGTCGCCCAGAAGACCCGGGCGCTCAAGCGCAAGCTCGACGAACTGGACGCCACCCACAACGGCGCTCCCCTCCGCGCCATGGCGCTGCTCGACAAGCCCACCGCGGTGGAACCCGTCATCTTCAAGCGCGGCAACGCGGGCAACCGCGGCGCCCAGGTCCCACGCCAGTTCCTCGGCATCCTCGAAGGCCCGAACCGGAAGCCCTTCGCGGACGGCAGCGGACGCCTTGAACTCGCCCGCGCCCTGACCCGACCGGACAATCCGCTGACGGCGCGGGTCCTCGTCAATCGCGTCTGGGGTCGCCATTTCGGAGCGGCCCTCGTCAAGTCCACCGCGGACTTCGGCGTCCGCACCGAACCACCGGCCGATCCGGCCCTGCTCGACTTCCTCGCCGTGCGGTTCATGGCGAACGGGTGGTCCCTCAAGCAACTCCACCGCGACATCCTGTGCTCGGCCACCTATCGCCAGGCCAGCGATCCCGGGGACTCCAGGGAGATCCAGGCCCGCTTCGACCACAACGCCCGCCTCGACCCCGCCAACACGTGGCACTGGCGGATGAACCGGAAACGTTTCGACTTCGAAGCCCTGCGCGATTCGCTGCTCTACGTCACCGGCAGCCTCGACGAAACGCTCGGCGGCCTGCCCGTCGACATGTTCCAGGACAAGACCACACCCCGCCGCACGCTCTACGGATTCATCGACCGCCAGAACCTCCCCGGGATCCTGCGCTCCTTCGATTTCGCCAATCCGGACACCACCTCGCCGCAGCGCTTCCAGACCACGGTTCCGCAGCAGGCCCTGTTCATGATGAACAACGCGTTCCTCATTGAACTGGCCCGCGCCGCCACCACACGGCGCGAGTTCACCGCCCTCGCGTCCGACGCAGAGCGCGTCCGCTGGCTGTACCAGCGCGTGTTCCAACGGGCCCCGGGCCCCGAGGAATCAGCCATGGCCCTCGCCTTCGTCCGCTCGCAGATCGGGGTTCCCCACGAACCGCCCATGGCCGCGGCCTGGTCGTACGGCACCGGCCGTTTCGACACCAACAGCCAGCGGGTTGTCGACTTCCGCCCCTTCCCAACGTTCAAGGACAACCGCTGGCAGGCGGCCGAGAAATTCCCCGCCCGAGTCGCAGGCGAGCGCGGCGAAGGCCGCGAGGCCGAACGTGAAGACGCGAAGGGTCTGGCGATGCAGCATCACAGCACCTCGATGGTCAGCGTGAAGGGGCCGCCGAAGCCGCCGCCGAAGCCGTCCACGAACACGTAGACGACCTGTCCTGCGTCCAGCGCGAGCGTGAGCTCGCTGTTGAGCGTGCCCCCGCCGGGGGCGTCGTCGTTGCAGCCGAGCTCCGCCTCGGGCGCGGCCTCGCCGCACTGCGAGCGCGCGTACAACACGGTGTCGCGGCCGTCGCCGACCGCGGTCCGGAACACGTACAGGCCGGCCAGGGGGGCCTCGAACCGAACGGGCTCCTCGGAGCCGCCGGCGGCGCCGCAGCTCCCGGAGGCTTGGTCGATCCGCAGCGACGTGTCGCCCGAGTAGGCCCAGGACGTGTCGCCGGTGCGGAAGTCCGGCCCGGAGGCGTCCACGACCTCGCCGAACTCCGGCGGGCAGTCGTCGCGGACCTCCTGGCAGGTGCCGTCCGGGTCGGCGCCCCCGCCGGCGCCGGCGCGGCAGCGGTCCGGGGGCGTGCAGGCGGCGAAGGCCTCCTCGAGATCGCAGACCTCGCCCCGGGCGACCACGGGTGTGGGCTCCGGCACGAGGCGCCGCACGGCGCTGCGCCCGCCGAAGGCGTCCACCAGGCCGACCTCGACGGCGGCGATCTCCGTCGCATCGAGCCCGACCAGGCGCACGGCGCGCACGGACACCCGCCCGGGTCGGGGGAAGGTCAGCTCGCCGGCCTCGAGCGCCAGGTCCACGGGACCGGCCTCGCCGAGCAGGTCGGCGCCGTCGGCGTCGAACAGACGCACGCCCAGGGCGCGCACGTCCAGGTCGGGATCGCCGCCCTCGACCTGGAAACCGAGCACGCTGGCGTCCGCGTTGGCGAACAGGGCCGCCGAGGTCAGCGTCGGCGGCGCGGGGTGCCAGCCGCGCAGGTGGAACTCGCCGGCCCAGGCGGCGTCCGCCGAGTCGACGAAGAGGCTGACCGTCTCGCCCGCGCTCAGCTCGAACGCGATCCGGGCGCGCCGGTCGCGGTTCGGCAAGGCGCAGTCCCGGGCGACGACCACGTCCTCGACGCCGCACAGATCGCGGGCGAAGAGCAGGGGCGCGGCGTTGAAGGCGTCGCCCCAGGCCTCGAACACGTGCAGGCCCGTCTCGGCGGCGGTGAAGGTGAACACGGCGTCGCCGCCCGCGCCGCCGCAGGTCCCGGCCGCCACGTCCGCGGCCCCGAGCAGGTCGCCGTCGGTGATCTCGTCCACGGGCAGGCGCCGGGCTCCGAAGGCGGCGGGGCAGGCCGCGGGCGCGTCGCCGCACGCGGCGTCGTCACACACCAGGCCGGGCGCGCAGGCGTCGAAGGTCCGCGAGGTGTCGCAGGCCTCCCCGGCGGCGCGGGCCTCGGGGGCCACGGCGGCCAGGACCAGGGGCTCGGAGCGAAGCCCGGCCGCGTCGACGACCTCGAGCGTGATCTCGGCCACGGGCGGCAGGTCCCGGGGCACGCGCAGGCGCACCTCGCCCTCGAAGGCGCCTTCGCCCTGCTGCAGCGCGTCGAACGCCTGGCGATCGTCGCCCACGCCCAGGGGCACCTCGCCGCCCTCGGCGTCCCGGGCGGTCAGCGCGACCGCGACGACGTCGTTGCCCGGGTCCGTGCCGGACACCCGCAGCCCCAGCGCGCCGAAGTCGGGGTTGAACGCCAGGGTGGCGGCCTCGACGGTCGGCGCGACCAGCGGGCGGCACCGGAAGCTCTCGTCCACGGACAGGCAGACCAGGTTTTCGCCGCAGGCGTTCTCGCCGTCGGCCAGGTCGCAGGGCTGCCCCTCGGCCGCGGGCCGCCGCAGGCTCACCTCGAGCTCGAAGTCGCCCCCCGTGAAGGGACCGAAGGCGTCCACGAACACGTGCACGATCTCTCCGGCGTTCATCTGCAGCCGCAGCGAGGCGTCCGGCGCGTCCGGCGCGTTGTCACAGCCCAACTCCGAGGCGGGGTCCTCGCAAGCGCGCCGCGCGTAGAGCACGGCGTCGAAGTTGGGCACGCCGTCCGGGTCGCGGGTGCGGAAGCCGTACTGGCCGAACTCCGGGGCCGTGAACAGGAAGACCAATTCCCGCCCGTTGCCGCCGCAGCTCCCGGCGTTGGCCTGTGCGGCGCCCCGGGAGCTGCCCGTGTAGATCCAGCGGGCGTTCTCGGCGTCCGCGACGGCCGCGGACGAGAGGTCGACCTCGTCGGCGCAGGTCGCCGCCGCCGCGTCCACCTCCGCGTCCGCCGGGGTGGGGTCGCCGCCCATCCCCCGGTCGCGTCGGGGTCGCCGGGCGTCCTCGGGCTCGCCGTCCGCGCCCCCGGTGGGGCCGGGGCCCAGATCCGCCGCCGGGGCGGGCGCGCCGCCGGTCGCGTCCAGATCCGGCCCGGCGTCGGCGGCCCCGCCGGACCCGCCGGTGGAGCCCCCGTCGCCGCCGCCCCCGCCGCAGGCCGCGAGCAGGCCGGCGGTCAACACGACCCGGGGGACACGTCGCGCCCGGCGCGCTCCGGAGAACGGTGACAACGGCAACCACGACATCGGCGCCTCCGAGGCCAGGGGGAATCCCGAACGTCCGCCCAAGATCGTGCGGGATCCAGACAGTGCAAAGGGCAATTCGCTGCCCCCTCGGCGGGGGTCGGTTATGCTCGCCGCCCCGCTGACCCGAACGACAGACAGGAGATGCAGACATGTCCGACGCCCCGACCCCGCACAGCGTGTTTCGCCCCGACTTCCTGGCCGGCAAGGTCGCCCTGGTGACCGGCGGCGGCACCGGCATCTGCCGCGGCATCACCGAGGGCCTGATGCGCCACGGCTGCCGCGCCGTCATCACCAGCCGCAAGGCGGACGTGCTCGCCAAGTCCGCCGCCGAGCTCGAGGCGGCCACGGGCCAGCGCTGCCTGGGCATCCCCGCCGACGTGCGCAAGCCCGACGAGGTCGAGGCCGCCTTCGACCGCACCCTCGCCGAGTTCGGGCGGGTGGACATCGTGATCAACGGCGCCGCCGGCAACTTCCTGGCCCCCGCCGCCTCGCTCTCCTACAACGCGTTCCGCACCGTGATGGAGATCGACGCCATCGGCACGTTCAACGTGTCCAAGGCCGCGTTCTCCAAGTACTTTCGCGAGCACGGCGGCAACATCGTGAACATCTCGGCCACGCTGCACTATCGAGGCACGCCCCTGCAGACGCACCCGGGCAGCGCCAAGGCCGCCGTGGACGCCATGACCCGCCACCTGGCCGTGGAGTGGGGCGGCGCCGGCATCCGCGTCAACTGCATCGCCCCCGGGCCCATCGACGACACCGAGGGCATGAAGCGCCTCGCCCCCGGCGACACGAAGCGCAAGTTCGAGCAGCAGATCCCGCTCGGCCGCTTCGGCCGCATCTCGGAGATCGCCGACGCGACGCTGTTCCTGGTGAGCGACGCGGCCACGTACATCACCGGCACGGTCCTGGTGGTGGACGGCGGCGCCTGGATGACCATGGGCGGGTTCGTGCCCTGGGAGTGAATCGGCAAATTCGACCGCCGATCGCGCGACACACGCGCCGGCTGGCCGACGAACTCTCTGAGTGCCCACGCCTCGGAGACCTCCCATGCCGCCCGCGACCCGCAAGCCACGGCCGCCGAACCCCCACGATGCCTTCTTCCGAAAGGCGTTCTCCGCGCCTCGCCGCGCGCTGGGGTTGCTTCGCATCGCGTTGCCGCCGGAGTTGCGCGCCGAGCTCGACCTCGACTTGGCCTTCGATGGCGCCGGCGTCCAGGTCCTCGATCCAACCCACATCGGGCCCGCCCTGCGCGGGAGCGCGTCGGACCTCGTGGTCCAGATCACCCGCCGGCGAGTCGAGCCCGGCGGGGCACCCGCGTCGCCGGCGTGGGTGATCTTCACCATCGAACACCAGACGCGCGACCGTCGGTTCATGCTGCTGCGTTTGCATCATTACGTGGCCCGGCTTTGGGAGAGGTGGTTGCGCGAGCACCCGGAGGCGACGCACTTGCCGCCCGTGGTCCCCGTGATCATCCACTCGGGTCGCCGGCCGTGGCGGTCACCGACCACTTTTCACGCGCTGGTGGACCTGCCATCGGGCCCGGGTGGCGCGTGGCTGCGCCGCTTCGTGCCCGACTACGGCTGCGTGCTCTTCGACCTCGCGGACGCGGCATCGACGGTATCCCGGTTGCAGGCAGCCGACGACGACCCCGTGAGTGCGACGGCCCTCGAGGTCTTGCAGAGCGCCGCGCGACCGGAGGCCGTGGCGCTCTTCGACACCTGGCCGAAGCGCCTCGAGCCGTTCCGGGACGAGGCTGGGGGCGCGTCGACGCTCGCGGCGTTCCTGTGCTACTTGTTGTACGTGAGCCCGGTCGAGGGAGACCGCATCATCGAAGCGGCGGAGGACCTGCCGCCGCCCGCCGTGGAGGAGTTCATGACCGCCGCCCAGAAGATCCGCAAAGCCGCGCGCGAAGAAGGCCGCGAAGAAGGCCGCGAAGAAGGCCGCGAAGAGGGCCGCGAAGAGGGCCGCGAAGCCGGTGAACACGGTGCGCTCGTCGCCACGGTGCTGCGCCTGGCACGCCTGCGGTTCCGCGAGGTCTCCGACGATGTCGCGGCCCGGCTCGCGGCCGCACCGACACCGGACCTGCAGCGGTGCATCGACCGCATCCTGACCGCGGAGCGGGCCGAGGACCTGCTCGCCTGAGCGACCCGGCGCGCGCCCCGGGCTGCGCTCCGCCCTGATCATGGCGCCGGTCCCCCGTCCGTGGCACGATCCGGCTTCTCTGCCGAATCCGCCACGAACCGGGGGAACGCCATGCGCGACATCGACCGACGCCGAACGCTCCGACGCGCTCATCTGACCCTGGCCCTGCTGCTCGCGGCCTGCGGCAACGGCGGCAACGACGCCGGCGGGAGCGGCAAGGCGGACGACGACCGCGGGGCGGGCGAGTCCACCACGGACGCCGGCGCCGACGCCAGCGGAGACGGCAGCACGACGCCCACGGTCGACGCGCAGCCCCCCCGGGACGCCGCGGTCGTGGTCGACACCGGCCCGGAGGTCGACGCCGCCGAGCTGCCGCCGGACGCCGCCCCGGGCGGCTGCCGCGTGGACACGGACTGCCCCGACCCGACGTTCTGCGCCGCGGACGGCGCGTGTTTCCCCGGCTGCCGCCAGAACCCGGACAACTGCCCCGAGGGGCAGGTCTGCGACGGCAACCACATCTGCACGCCCCGCGACATGTGCGTGACCGAGGTCTGCGACAACGGCCTGGACGACGACTGCGACGGCCAGACGGATCGGGACGACGCCGACTGCGGCGCGCCCTGTGTCGAGGGCCAGCGCTGCGACACGGGCGTGCCCGGCGAGTGCTCCACGGGCCGCACGCGCTGCCTGGACGGTCCGGTGGGCCCGACGACCTGCCTCGCCGAGCGCGATCCGGCCCCGGCGGAGACGTGCGACGGCCTGGACAACGACTGCGACGGTGAGATCGACAACGGCTTCCCCACGCTCGGCGCGCCCTGCAACGCCGGCGAGGGCGCCTGCGCCCAGGAGGGCACGCTGGTCTGCGGCCCCAACGGCATGGCCGTGGTGTGCAGCGCCCAGGCCGGCGCGGCCGGCGCGGAGACCTGCAACGGCCGCGACGACGACTGCGACGGCCGCGTGGACGACGGCTTCGACGTGGGCGCCGCCTGCGTGGCCGGCACGGGCATCTGCGCCGTGCAGGGCGCCCGCGCCTGCGCCCCGGACGGCCAGGGCACGATCTGTGTGGGCGACGTCGGACTGCCCGGCGTGGAGACCTGCAACGGCCTGGACGACGACTGCGACGGCACCGCCGACGAGGACTACCCGGACCTCAACGCCGGATGCAGCAGCGGTCGAGGCGTGTGCGAGGTCGGCGGCGTCCGGATCTGCGCCGCGGACGGGCAGTCCACGCGCTGCAACGCCGTGGCCGACGCCCCGGGCGTCGAGACCTGCAACGGCCTGGACGACGACTGCGACGGCCTCCTGGACGAGGACGACAACGGCGACCCGCTCAGCGAGCGCTGTTACGACGGCGCGGCCGGCACCGAGGGCCGCGGGGCCTGCCACGCCGGCGCGCGCGTCTGCCGCGGCGGCCGCCTCGGCGTCTGCGAGAACCAGGTCGTGCCCAGCCCCGAGAGCTGCAACGGCGCGGACGACGACTGCGACGGCGCGGTCGATCTCGGGGCGGGCGGCGAGCCCCTGACCAGCGTCTGCTACGACGGCCCGGCCGGCACCCAGGGCCGCGGCGTGTGTCGGGCGGGCACGGCGGCCTGCGTGAACGGCGCGCCCGGGCCCTGCGTGGGTCAGGTCGTGCCCGGCGTGGAGATCTGCGACCAGCGCGACAACGACTGCGACGCCCAGGTGGACGACGTCGCCGGCGCGGCCTGCGCCTGCAACGCCGGTACCCAGCGCGCCTGTTACTCCGGCGTGCGCCTGACCCGCGGTGTGGGCGAGTGCCGCGACGGCCAGCAGACCTGCCTGGCCGACGGCTCGGGCTGGGGACCCTGCGACGGCGAGGTCACCCCCGCCGGAGAGCAGTGCAACGGCCTGGACGACAACTGCAACGGCGAGCTGGACGACAGCGTGGTCGGCGTGGGGCTGGACTGCACCGTGGGTCTGGGCGTGTGCGCCCGCAGCGCTCTGGCGGTCTGTGACCCCGTCGACGGTGTCGTCTGCCCCGTCGAGGCCGGCGCCCCCGTGGCCGAGGCCTGTGACGGCCTGGACAACGACTGCGACGGCCAGCTCGACGAGGACTTCGGCGTGGGGCTGTCGTGCACCAACGGCCTGGGGGCCTGCCGCCGCGTGGGCGTGACGCGCTGCAACGCGCAGGGCGTGCCCTCGTGCGCCGCCGTGCCGGGCCGCAGCGCGCCGGAGACCTGCGACCAGGTGGACAACGACTGCGACGGCGTGGCCGACGACGGCTTCAACCTGGGGGCCGGCTGCAGCGCCGGCACCGGCGAGTGCCGCCGCGCAGGCCGCCTGGTGTGCATCGAGAACGGCTCGGCCGCCTGCGACGCCGTGGCCGGGCCGCCCGTGCCCGAGCGCTGCGACGCCCTGGACAACGACTGCGACGGCACCGCCGACGACGGCTTCAACCTGGGCGCCGCCTGCGTGCGCGGCATGGGCGAGTGCATCGAGGGTGGCACCGTGGTCTGCGGGGCCGACGCCCGGGCCACCTGCAGCGTGCCCGGCGGCTTCGGCCACGAGGAGATCTGCAACGGCCTGGACGACGACTGCGACGGCGTGGCCGACAACGACGTGCCCGTCGGGCGCCCCTGCGACAGCGGCCGGCCGGGCATCTGCGCGCCGGGCCACGTGCTCTGCGTGGACGCGACGGCGACGTGCATCTCCGACATCCCCGCCGCGGGCGAGGTGTGTGACGGCATCGACAACGACTGCGACGGCGTGGTGGACAACGGCTTCGGCCAGACCTCCTGCGGGGTGGGGGCCTGCCGCCACAGCATCGCCAACTGCCAGGGCGGCGCGCTCGCGCAGTGCGATCCGCTGGAGGGCGCCTCGCCCGAGCTGTGTGATGGCATCGACAACGACTGCGACGGCCAGATCGACGACGCCCCCGAGGACACCAACATCCCCTGCGAGGCGGGCCTGGGCGCCTGCGTGCGCCTCGGCCGCGTGCTGTGCCAGGGCGGCCAGCGGAGCTGCAACGCGGTGGCCGCCCCGCCCACGGCGGAGCTGTGTGACGGCATCGACAACGACTGCGACGGTGTGATCGACGACGCCGCCCTCGGCGCCGGCGTGCCCTGCGCCGCGGGCGTCGGCGCCTGCGGTCGCGAGGCCCCGGTGGTCTGCGACCAGGGTCTGTTGACCTGCCCCGCCGTGGCCGGCGCGCCGGCCGAGGAGGTCTGCAACGGCCTGGACGACGACTGCGACGGCCTGCTCGACGAGGGCTTCGGCAGCACGGTCTGCGGCCTGGGCGCGTGTCGCCACGCCGTGCCCAACTGCGCCGGGGGCCCGCCCCCGGTGTGTGATCCGATGGAGGGGCGCGGCGTCGAGACCTGCAATGGCATCGACGACGACTGCGACGGTGTGGTCGACGACGGCGTGTCCGACGTGGGTCAGCCCTGCAGCAGCGGGCGCGGCGCCTGCCAGCGCGCCGGCGTGACGGTGTGTCAGGGCGGCGCGCCGGTGTGCGGAGCGACGCCGGGCCTGCCCGCCGCCGAGACCTGCAACCTGCTCGACGACGACTGCGACGGCATCGCCGACAACGACCCGAGCGACGCCGGCGACCCCTGCACCGCGGGCACCGGCCAGTGTCTGCGCCAGGGCGCGACGATCTGTCGGGCCGGCCAGCTCTCCTGCACGGCGGTGGCCGGTGCGCCCGCGGCGGAGATCTGCGACGAGCAGGACAACGACTGCGACGGCAGCGTGGACGAGGGCTTCAACCCCGTGACCTGCGGCGTGGGCGTGTGTCGACACACCGTCAACAACTGCTTCGGCGGCGGCCCGCCGGCCTGCGACCCGCAGGAGGGCGCGCGGGTGGAGACCTGCAACGGCCTGGACGACGACTGCGATGGCCAGACGGACGATGCCCCGGCGGACGTGGGCGAGGCCTGCACCGTGGGCGTGGGCGCCTGCGAGCGCAGCGGCGTGACGCTGTGCGGTGGCGGCCGCGAGGTCTGCGGGGCCGTGCCCGGCGCCGCGGCGCCCGAGGTCTGCGACGACCGCGACAACGACTGCGACGGCGCCATCGACGAGGGCGGCGTCTGCCCGGATCGCACGCCCCCCGTGGTCACCATCGACCTGAGCCTGGACGTGGTGAACGTCGGCCAGCCCGTGGTCATCACCGTGCGCGCCAGCGACGACAGCCCCGTGGCGACTGTCGAGATCCTCGTGAACGGCGTGGCCGTGGCCGTGGACGGCAACGGCCAGGCGGTCTTCACGCCGAACCGCGCCGGGGCCTACACGGTCGAGGTCACGGTGACGGACGCGCTCGGCAACGAGACCGTGGAGACGGCCGTGCTGCTCGTCCGCGACCCCGCCGACGTGGTCGAGCCCCAGGCGGCGCTCTCCGCGCCGGCGGATCTCGCCGAGGTGGGCACGCCGACGGTCATCCGGGGCAGCGTCGGCGACGCGAACTTCTATCGCTATCGCCTCCTCTACGCACCCGCGGGGGACGGCATGCCCGCGCCGGATGCCTGGGTGACCTTCGCCGAGGGCAACCAGCCCGTCGTCGACGGCCCCCTGGGCACGCTGGACCCGACGCTGCTGGAGAACGGCATGTATCGCGTGCTGCTGCTCTCCGAGGACGCCAACGGCAACCAGGGGCAGGACATCCGGACCTTCAGCGTGACGGGCGAGGCCAAGGTCGGTCTGTTCACGCTGACCTATACGGACGTGACCGTGCCCGTGGCGGGCATGCCCATCACCGTGGAGCGCACCTACGACTCGCGCGTGAAGAGCGTGCGCGACTTCGGCGTGGGCTGGACGCTGAACGTGCGCCAGGGCAAGTTCGAACACAGCCGGCCGATGGACCAGGACTGGGAGGTCCGCGCGGGCGGCTTCCTGGGCCTGCCCTGCCAGACCTCGGCGGAGAACGCCGCCCACACCACCGAGCTGCGCCTGGGCGAGCGCGAGCGGTACGTGTTCCGGCCGACCCTCACCCCGGGCGGCATCATGCTCGGCGGCTGCCAGGTCTCCGTGGGTTACGAGCCGGTCTACAGCAGCACCCCCGGCCGCGCGCAGCTCGACATCCTGAGCGGCGATCTGGCCGTCTATCTCAACGCCGAGGGCGTGCTGATGTCCGACGACTTCTTCGAGCCCTTCGCCATCACGGCGGTGCGGCTCACCACGCCGGACAAGCGCATCTTCGACTTCGCCCGGGACCGCAACGGTGTGTTCCGCATCCAGGACCGCAACGACAACGCGCTGACCATCGAGGACAACGGCCTGATCCACTCGACGGGACAGAACGTGGACTTCGTGCGCGATGCGGCCGGGCGCGTGTCCGCCGTGGTGATGCCCAACGGCACGCGCGTGCGCTACGGCTACAACGCCGCCGGCGATCTGGAGACGGTCACGGACGAGGCCGGTGCGGTCACGCGCTATCGCTACGACGCGCGCCACAACCTGGTGCAGATCATCGACCCCAGCGGCCGCACGCCGGCCCGCCAGGAGTACGACGAGTCCGGGCGCCTGGTGGCCATGGTCTACGGCGACGGCACCCGCGTGGAGATGGACTCGGACACGGCGGCCCGGGTGGAGATCGTGCGCGACCGCGTGGGCGGCGTGGAGATCATGGAGTACGACCTGCAGGGCAACGTGACCCGCAAGACGGACAAGAACGGCCAGCGCTGGACCTATGGCTACGACGCCCAGGGTCGCAAGACGAGCGAGACCGATCCGGACGGCGGCACGATGTTCATCGCCTACGACGCCGCGGGCCACCAGAGCCGCGTGACGGACACGCTCGGTCAGGTCACCCGCTTCGAATACAACGCCGAGAACAACCTGGTCCGGCAGACGGAGCCCGGCGGCGCGGTCACGAGCTACACCTACGACCCCCGCGGCAACCGCGTCACGGAGACGGACGCGGACGGCAACGTGACCCGCTTCACCTACGACGCCAAGGGTCTTCTGCTCACCAAGACGGACGCGCTCAACCGCGTCTGGACCTTCACCTACGACGCCTTCGGCAACAAGCTGACCGAGCTGGACCCCTCGGGCCGCGAACAGACCTTCACCTACGACGCCAACTTCAACCGCCTGACCGAGACCTCGACCTGGACGGACGCGGACGGCCCGACGACGATCACCACACACTACACCTACGACAGCAAGAACCGGGTGGTGGCCACGGAGGACCCCCTGGGTCAGGTGATGCGGGTGGAGTACGACGTCCGCGGCTTCAAGACCGCCGAGGTGGACGCCAATGGAAACCGGACGGTGTTCGACTACGACACGCTGGGCAACCTGCTGCGCAAGACCTTCGCCGATGGCACCACGGAGATCTCGACCTATGACGGCGAGAACCGGCGCACCTCGATCACCGATCGCGGCGGCCGCACGCTGCTGCAGGGCTACGACGGCGCGGGCCACCTGACGCGCGTGACGCTGCCCGACGGGGCGATCCTCCAGAAGGGCTACGACCGCCGCGGCAACCTGAACCGCGAGGTGGACGCCCGGGGCAACGCCACGACCTACGAGTACGACGCCCGCAACCGCAAGATCGCCACGGTCGACGCCCTGGGGCGCCGGACGACCTACGGCTACGACGCCGACGGCCTGCAGACCTCGACGACGGGCCCGGACGGCGAGGTCTGGCGCTACGAGTACGACCGGCGGCGGCACCGCACCGCCGTGGTCCGGCCCGACGGCCAGCGCCGCACCTGGACCTACGACATCGGCGGCCGCCAGGTCACCGAGACGGACGAGGCCGGGAACACGACGCGCTTCGAGTACGACGTGATGGACCGGCTGATCAGCGTGACGGACGCCCTGGGCAACGTGACGCGACACACCTACGACGAGCTGGGCAACCGGACGTCGACCACGGACGCCAACGGTCACACCACGCGCATGACCTACGACGCCCTGAAGCGGGTCGTCACGCGCACGCTGCCCCGCGGCCAGGTCGAGGGCCTGGAGTACGACGCCGTGGGCAACATCATCCGCAAGGTCGACTTCAACGGCGCCGAGATCCACTTCGTGTACGACGAGAACAACCGCCTGCTGGAGCGCGCGGTGGTGGGTGGCGAGATGGAGATCGGCACGTACACGGCCGGCGGCAAGCGGGCGACGGTCGAGGCCGACTGGGGGGTCACCCGCTGGACCTACGATCTGTTCGACCGGCCCCTGTCGCGCACGGATCCGGACGGCGTGACGCAGCGCTGGACCTGGGACGCCAACGGGAATCGCCTCAGCGCCACGGGCCCGGGCGGCACCACGCGGTACGCCTACGACGCCCTGGACCGCCCGACCACGATCACCGCCCCGGACGGCGCGATCACGCGCTACACCTACGACGCCGCCGGCAACCGCGCGAGCGTGGAGCAGCCCGGCGGTGTGGTCACGCGCTACGGCTACGACCGACTGCGCCGGCTCACCAGCCAGATCACCACGGACGCCAACGCCGCCACGGTCGCCAGCTATGTGTTCACGCTCGGCCGCACGGGCAACCGCACGCGCATCGTCGAGGCCCACTCGGGCCGCACGCTCGATTACACGTACGACAATCTGTTCCGGCTCACCCGGGAGAGCATCACCGGCGGGCCGCAGGCGCGCACGGTGGACTACGCGTACGACGGCGTCGGCAATCGTCTGTTCCGCAACGACAGCGTCAGCGGGCGCGTGGTCTTCCTCTACGACGAGAACGACCGCATCGTGTCGGCCAACCGCGTGCCCTACGGCTACGACGACAACGGCAACCTGATCGCCATGGGCACCGCCGGCGATCTGGTGGTCTATGACTACGACACCAAGGCCCGCATGGTCAGCGTGACGCGCAACGGCGTGACCGCCGGCTTCCGCTACGACACGGACGGCAACCGCGTGGAGCGCGCCGTGATGGATGCGCAGGGCCGCGTGGACACGGCCCGCTACGTGATCGACGACACGGCGGGGCTGGCTCAGGCCGTGTCCGAGCTGGACGCGAACGGACAGGTCGCGGTGTCTTATGTGTACGGCCTGGATCTGTTGTCCCAGCGCCGCGCCAACACCGTGACGCATCTCTTGCTCGACGGTCAGGGCTCCGTGCGGCAGGGGTACACCGGCAACGGCGCGGTGAGCGACACATTCACCTACGACGCTTTCGGCCGCGAGCTGGCCCGCACCGGTCAGACCCAGATCGACCTGCGCTTCGGCGGTCAGTTCCTGGAGCCGAACGTGGGCTTCCACTACATGCGCGCCCGCTGGTTCGACAGCGAGGCCGGCCGCTTCACCACGCAGGATCCCGTGGACGGCCTGGCCAACGACCCGCGCACCCTGCACCGCTACACCTACGCGGGCAACGACCCCCTGAACATGCAGGACTACAACGGCAAGTTCCTGGCCGGGATGATGGTGGGCATCAGCATCCAGAGCTCGCTGCGGAGCATGTACACGACCTTCCTGGTCAAGTTCCTGCTCAACACCCTGAAGGTCGCCTACTGCATGCTCAAGCCCGCTTACGAGACCCGCGAGCAGGGCATGGAGATGATCCTGCAGGACCTGCGCGGCGGCGCCGAGCAGTACGAGCTCGGGCAGAGACAGATCGCCTACGCCTATTTCCAGATCGGCATGGGGGCGGCGAAGGCGGCCTACGACGTCGGCATGGACGGCATCAAGAAGGGCATCGAAAAGGTCAAAGAGCAGGCGGCCTTCGGCGAGATCGAACAAATGGAGATGATGCAGGACATGGCCCGGCGCGCGCAGCATGCCGCCCCGGACCTGGCCTACTACTACGCGAAGGCCATCGAGCGCACCGAGATCACCCGCAAGTTCTACAAGAAGGACATCGACTGGATGGGCCAGCTCGAGAGCATGTGGGACATCTTCAAGCTGTGGCGCGAGAGCGCCAATGCCCCCAACGACATGTGCAAGAAGGCCGAGTTCGTCGCCGGCGTCGGGGAGAAGCTCCTCGAGTTCATGCCGAGCTTCTGATGGGAGTGTTCATGCCTCTACTCATCCGTGCCACGCGGGGCGCCAGACTCGGCGCCCTCGGGCTCGCCCTGGCCACGGCCGGCTGCGGCGAGCTGCCGGGGTTCGTGGCCTGTGACGACACCCACCCCTGCGACGTCGACCGCATGTGTGTCGAGGGCGCCTGCGTCGCCCGGCCCGTGGACGAGCGCCCGGACGCCGTGGACACGGACTCGGGCGCCGGCACGCCCGACGCCGCCGGCTGCGTGCCGACGGGCGACGAGATCTGCGGCAACGGCAAGGACGACGACTGCAACGGCGAGATGGACGAGGGCTTCACCTGGGGGCCCGATGGCGCCCGCGTGGGGCAGCCCTGCGACGGCGCCGGCGAGTGCGGCGCCGGGGTGGTGGTCTGCACCGCCGACGGCCAGGGCGCGCAGTGCTCGACGGATCCCGGCGGCCCGGCCCACGTGCACGGCGACGAGGTCTGCAACGGCAAGGACGACGACTGCGACGGCGTGGTGGACAACGGCCTGCTTTGGAACGGCGTCGAGGTGGGCGCCGCCTGCCTGGGCGACACCGGCTGCGGCGCCGGCACCGTGGTCTGCGGCCTGGGCAACGAGCCCACCTGCGACACGCTGGACAACGCCGTGGACGAGACCTGCAACGGCGTCGACGACGACTGCGACGGCGAGACGGACGAGGGCCTGACCTGGAACGAGCTGCCCCTCGGCGAGGCCTGCATGGGCGTCGGCGCGTGCGGCGTGGGCACCGTGGAGTGTTTCAACGGCCTGGCCGTGTGCTCCGTGAACCCGGACGGCAGCGGCTTCGCCGGCACGGACGAGCTGTGTGATCTGCTCGACAACGACTGCGACGGACAGATCGACGAGGGGTTCTTCGCCGACGACGCCGAGGTCGGCGCGCCCTGCACGGCGCCGGGCGTCTGCGGCGAAGGCCAGTACCTGTGCGCGGACGAGGCGACGGGGGTCTGCTCGACGGCCGCCGGCCAGCCGGGGAGCCCGGCCGTGGCCGAGGCCTGCAACGGCCAGGACGACGACTGCGACGGCGAGGTGGACGACGGCCTGCTGGCGCCGGACGGCACCCCCCTGGGCGGCGTGTGCGCCGGCGTGGGGCGGTGCCCGGACGGTGTGTATCAGTGCGCGGCCGACGGGGCCGTGCTGTGTTCGACGCTGCCCCCGAGCCCGCAGGCCCCCATCGCGCTGGAGACCTGCAACGGCGTCGACGACGACTGCAACGGCTTCACGGACGACGGCCTCTCGTGGGAGGGCATCGCCGTGGGGCAACCCTGCGATCCGGCCGGTGCCTGCGGCGAGGGCACCGTGGTCTGCGGCGACGACGGGCGGGCCATCTGTTCGACGGCCCCCGGTGGACCCGGCGCGGGGGACACGGCGGAGATCTGCGACGCCGCGGACAACGACTGCGACGGCGCCGTGGACGAGGACTTCACGGAGGGCCCGCAGGCGCTCGGCACCGCATGTGTCGGCCTCGGGCGCTGCGGCGCGGGTGTCTGGGAGTGCGCGCGGGATCACGCCGGCGTGGTCTGCGACTCCGCCCCCGGCGGCACGCGGGACGCCTCGCTGATCGAGCAGTGCAACGGCGAGGACGACGACTGCGACGGAGAGGTGGACGAGGACTACGCCACCGCCGACGGCCTGCGCGTGGGCGAGGCCTGCGAGGGGGTGGGCGTCTGCGGGGCCGGTCGCGTGGAGTGCTCGCCCAACGGCCTCGTGGCGCTGTGCTCCACGGACGCCGGCGGGTCGGAGTTCCTGTACGTTGAGGAGGTCTGCAACGGCGAGGACGACGACTGCGACGGCGAGACCGACGAGGCCGACCCCTCGACCTGCCGCGCCTGCGCCGTGGACGGCGCCCAGGGCGTGTGTGCGTTCGGCGCGTTCGTGTGTGACGCCGGGCGCATCGTGTGCGCCCCCCACCTGCCGCCGGCGGGCCCGGTCCCGGACTGCGACGGCCTGGACAACGACTGCGACGGCCGCATCGACGAGGCCGAGGAGAGCGTCGCGAGCCCCTTCGGCGCCGAGGTCCGCGCGCTCGAACTGTGCGGCGCGGCGCCCGCGCGCTCCGCCGGCGGCGACCCCGCGGCCTGCGCCCTCGACCCGGATCCGGCCAACCCCGCCTGCGGGGCGTGGCATGGCTGCCTGGAGCCGCTCTGTGCGGTCGCTTGCACCAATACACGCTCGCTGGCCGAGACGGCCTGCGGGCGCATCTGTGACGACCCGGATCCCGGCGTGCGCAGCGCATGTCTCGCCGCGTGCCGCGCGGCCGCCCAGGCGCAGGACATCGTGTGTCGCCGGGCCTGCGCGCCCGCCGATCCGGTGGCGACCGGGTTCGTCTGCGGGGGCGGTGCCGTGGGGCCGGTCTGTTCACCCAACTGCCCGGGGGGCTACCGCCTCGAGGCCGGGCGCTGCGTGCCCGAGGGCGAGATCTGCAACAACGGCGTGGACGACGACCTGGACGGCCTGATCGACGGCACGCTGGGTTCACCGGACGTGTGCGCCGTGGCCGGCCGCGCGGCCGGGGCCCCCTGGCCGGCGGACGCGCAGTACGGCTTTGCGCTCGACCGCGAGGAGGTCTCGAACCGGGCCTGGCTGCAGTGTGTGCAGTCCGGGTGCTGCCAGGCCGCCACCGGTGGGGTGGCGCGCCTCGCGGAGCGGGCCCTCAACGCCCGCCCCAGCGGTCAGCGCCCGCCCGCCGAGGAGATCGGCCGCTGCGAGGGCCCGCCGGATCTCACCGATCCCGCCGCGCTCGACCGCGTGCTCGACCTGCCGGTGACCGGCGTGTCCTGGTGTCAGGCGCGGGACTTCTGCCACTGGGCCGGCAAGCGCCTGGCGACGGAGTTCGAACACACCTTCGTGGCCGCCGGCGCGCAGGCGGACCGCGACCTGCCCTGGGGCGGCGTGGTGCCCACGGTGTGCGGCTCGGACCAGCGCTGCAAGACGCTCAACTGCCCCGCCGGCGACCCCACCTGCGACCTGTTGCCCCTGTGTCCGGGCGACATGCCGCCCGCGCCGGCGACGACGCGTGTGGCCTGCTACGCCACCTACGGCGCCGAGGCCTCGGGCTGCGAGGCGACCGACACGCCCTCGCCCGTGTGGTCGAACGAAGACGGCGCCACCCCGGAGGGGGCGCTCAACCTGACCGGCAACGTGGCCGAGTGGACGTACGACTGGGCGGCGCCCGCCGGGGCCCTGCTCGCCGTGGACGCCGCCGCCGGCCCGGCCTGCGGCGCCGACGCGGACGGTGCCTTCGCGCGGCGCGTGGTGCACGGTGGCCACCTGGCCACCAGCGACGGCGACCTGGGCGCCACCATGCGCGCCGGTCACGCACCGGCCTGGCGGTCGAGCCTCGTCGGCTTCCGGTGCGCGCAGACGCTGGACGCCGCCGGCGACCGGTGCACGGACGAGATCCCCAACGTGCGCCTGGCCGCCGCGGAGTGCCGCCCTCCCGTGCTGCCCGTGGGCCGCGCGGACGTGCCCTGCGGGCCGGACTTCGGCGCGGTGGGCGGATACGCGCCCGATGCGACGACCTGCGGGGGCGTGCGGCAGGAGACGGACACGTGCGCCGCCTCCGTGAGCCGGCTGTGCCCGGCCATCGGCGGGGCCGGCTGCGACGCGCTCGTCGTGGACGCGTTCGCCCCCTCGGGGGGCACGGTGGCGCTGATCGGCAACGCCGCGGCCCGGGACCTGAAGGGCCTGCTCGAGCTGGCGCTGGCGCCCCGCGGCGGCGAGTCCTGGCTCGTGCTGAGCGGCCCGTCGGACTTCGGCGCGGCGGGCCGCGGCCTGGCCGCCTTCGGCAGCGCCCTGCGCATCGGCGACGCGCTGCGCTGGACGGGCACCGTGAACGGCATCGGCTGCGACGCCACGCCCCGCACCGAGGAGATGCCCCTGGAGGTCGCCGCCGGTACGGTCGCCGCGTGCAGCGCGGCGCAGGGCGGCGAGCTCTGGTTCCAGGACGTGCCCGTGCGCTTGCGCTACGGCGCCATGGGCATCATCGGGGCCTGGGATGCGGCCGCGGAGCGCATGACCGGCGAGGTGAAGCTCGTGATCAGCCGCGCGGACGCCGCGCTCTCCGTCGTGGGCGGTGAGCCCCTGATCGCCGTGCTCGAGCGAGGTTTCGGCGCCGCCGTCCCCCTGTGCGAGGCGGCGGCGCTCGGCCTCGTCGGCTGTGCGACCCCGACCCTCGGCCTGCCCACGTGCGACGTGGACCCGAGCTGCTCGAGCCCGGAGCTGTGCACGGGCTGGACGCTGACCTTCGACTTCGGCGCGGTCCGTGTCGGGCGCGCCGTGCAGGACGCCCGCGTGCCCGCGCTCACCTGCCCCTGACCCCCGAGCCCCTGACCGTGTCCGCACTTCCCCCCAAGGCCCCCATGTCCACCCACCGCTTCGCGGCGCCGCCGCACCTCCTGCTCCAGACCCTCGCGCTGACGCTGCCCCTGAGCGCCTGCGGCGAGCCCCCGCGCTCCCAGAACACGCTCTCGCCGGTGTCCACGCTGCCCGCCAGCGTGCCTGCGGCGGGCGCGGACTTCCTGGAGTTCGCCCACGCCTCGAAGAACTTCCTGATCGGCGCCGGCGACATCGCCAGCTGCCAGGAGACGGGCGACGAAGAGACGGCCGCGCTGCTCGACCGCGTGGTGATCGCCTCGCCGACGACGACGATCTTCACCGCCGGGGACAACGTCTACCCGCGCGGCACGGCCGAAGAGTTTCAGAACTGCTACGCCCCCACCTGGGGGCGCCACAAGCTGCGCACGTTCCCGGCCATCGGCAACCACGACGCGCTGACCGACCGCGGCCGGCCTTATCACGACTACTTCGGGGCGCGGGCGGGCACCTGGGGTCAGAGCTGGGCGTCGATGCCGCTGGGCAAGTGGCGCATCCTGTCGCTCAACTCCAACTGCATCGACGTCGACTGCGCGGCGGACGGCGACCAGGCCAAGTGGCTCACGGCGCAGCTCGAGGCGCACGAAGGCCCGGCGGGGGCGCCCACGAAGGCCTGCACCGTGCTCGTGTGGCACCACCCGCGGTTCTCCTCCGGCGCCCACGGCAGCACGGAGTCCATGGCCGACCTGTGGAAGATCGCCGTGGCCCACCGCGTCGAGCTGGTGTTCAACGGGCACGACCACCACTACGAGCGCTTCGCCCCGCTCAACGGCGAGGGCGCGCCGGACCCGGCCGGAACCGCGGAGATCATCGTGGGCACGGGCGGCAAGGAGGCCTACCCCGTGGGTCCGCTGAAGGCCGGCTCGCAGTTCCAGGCGAGCGGGTTCCCCGGCCTGGTGGGCCTCGACCTGGGGGCGGACGGCTACGCCGGTCGCTTCGTCGGCGCCGACGGCCGCACGCGGGATAGATTCCAGGGCGCCTGCCGCTGACGGCGGCTTCAGCGCAGGACGGGCGTCGCGGGCCCCAGGGCGCCCTGCACCGCCGGGTCGCGCGTGGCGTGGAGCCAGGCGGCGACGGCCGTGCGCAGTTCGAGCGCCTCGGCCTCGAGCGCGATGCGCACCACGGTGACGCGGAAGGCGGCGTCCGGGTGGGCGAGCAGCGCCGGCAGGCGGGCCGTGGCGGCCTTCGGGAACGTGCGCAGGTACACGGCCGCGGCGGCGTGGGCCTCGCGCGGGGCCGTGGGGCGGGCGGCGCCGTCGTCCAGGCGGGCCTCGAGGAAGACCTGCGCCGCCGGCTCGGGGAACCGCGCGAGGGCATCCAGCACGCGCAGCCGGACCCACTCCGGCTGTTTCGGATCGGCGTACAGCGCCTGGAGCGCGGCGACCGGGTCGGGTGTCACGGCCCGAAACGTGTCGGCCGAGGGCAAGCCCTCGTACTGCCGCAGCAGTGGCGCCACGGCGGCGGCGGCGTCTGCGGGGGGGACCACGGGGGCCCCAGCGGGGGCTGCGATCACGACCGCGGGCGCGCCGAGGGCCAGGACGAACGCGAAGGCGAGGCGGAGAGACATGGCGTTTCTCACTTCACCAGCGGGCTCTTGTGCAGCATCTGCACCTGTTGTCCGGTGATGTCCGCGCCGGGGTGCGCGTAGGGGAACATGAGATTCTGAACGTCCGGGCAGGGGATGTTCTGCTGCTGCCACGCGTTCGCCGGGCACTCCGGTGTGTCGTCGAGCACGTCGGCCATGACACTGTCGACCTCGGTCGTGTGATACAGACCCAGGAAGTGTCCCATCTCGTGGGCCATGGTCTGACTGCCGATCTCCGGGTCGCCGAGCACGGCGGCGGTCATGACCACCCCGGAGGTGGCGAAGCCGTGCAGGCCGGCGGGCCCCGGGATGCCTGCGCTGACACCCAGCACGTTGCCATCGCCGAGCAGGATCTGTTGCACGATGATCAGGTTCAGCGTGAGCGCCTGATCCAGTGTGTCGCCGAGCTGGGTCGTGGTCGCGAAGAGCGCCGGCAGGTCGGCCTCGGTGCGCACGGTCGAGAACCGCTGCTGGTCGGCCGCGCTCAGGTTTCGGTAGTTCACGGCCTCGAGCGTGATACCCGCCGGTCGATACAGCTCCCCGGCGCGCCGCAGGACGTCCTGCAGGCGGGCGTCCCCCGCGGCGGCGGCGGCATCGGGCACACCCCCGCCCGGCGCCAGGAAGACGTTCAGCTGCACGCGGTCGCCCGGCGAGGTCTTGGCCACCACCACGGGGCAGAACGGGACGTCCTGGGAGGCGACCCGCAGCGTGTAGTGGCCCGGCAGCTGGTCGGGGGTCACGCGCGGCAGGTGGGGCATCTGCAGCGCGTTCATCGTCCGCCCGGCGGGGATGAGCATGTTCACGCGCTGGTAGTCCTGCAGAAAGTCCACGTCCAGGCGGTCGCCGTCGAGGGACTCGAAGCCGCCGAAGTTGGCTTCGGCGCCCACGAGGACCTGGAACGACACGACCCCGGGCGGGACGTCGACCTCCATCGTGTAGCGGTCGTAGCCGTCGCCGTAGAAGTTGTCCTCGACCTGCACCTCGCCGCAGAACTCGGTGAACGTGCTGCCGACGCTGGGCTCCGGGGTGGGCTCGGGCTCGGGCTCGGGTTCGGGCTCGGGCTCGGGCGTCGGGTCGGGCGCGGGCCCCGGGGCGCCGGGGGCGCAGTAGCCGCCGCCGGGGAGCAGGCGGCAGGCGTACCCCACGCGACACTCGGCGTCCGACTGGCAGGCGGCCACGCAGAACGCGTTGCCGTCGCCGGTGTCCAGGCAGCGCGTGGCGACGCCGTGGCAGTCGCCGCCCTGGCTGCAGCCGGCGGTGGTGCACTGGCCGTCGGGGTAACCCAGGCCGGCACCGAGACACGCCCCACCGGCGCACTCGCCGGCGTCCACGCAGGGCGCGCCATCGGGTTTGCCCACGCCGGGGGTCGTCGTCCCCGGGGCGGCGGGATCCGCGGCCGGGCAGTCGCCCGTGAGCGCGCAGGGCGGGGCGCAGCGACCCGTCGCCCCCTCGAAGAGGCAGATCTGACCGTCGGCGCACTGACTGTGGCTGGCGCAGCCCGCGCCGGCGACCCCGGGGCCCGCGTCCGCCATCGGATCGCCCTCGGCGACCGCCTCCGGCGGGGGGATGTTGGCGCAGCCCGTCGCCAGCGCGCCGAGCGCGGCCACGACCGCCCAGGACAGCCGGGCGGCGGCGCGCAACGACGACGGGGCGGGGACGGGCGTCTTCATCGGGGTCCGCGATTGTGCTGCAAGAATCGTGCGACGCCGCGGGTGTTGCGGCGCCGCCGGGACCGGCGCGCGACCGGGGCGCCCCGGCCCCAGGGGGTGGGGACACGCGGCCCACTGGGGTCCGGCGCGCTCAGAACCGCCAACGCAGGCCCGTACCCGCGCCCTCGGCGGCGGGGGGCGGCGCGGCGGGCTCCGGAGCCGTCTGGGGCGACAGGATGCGCCACACCACGAGGCCCGCGCCGGCGGCCAGGCTCACGCCGCCCGCCGCAAAGCCGACGATGGCCCCCGTGTGCTCGCCGTCGAAGTCGGACTTCAGCCGGTCGTAGTCGTCCCGCTCGCCGGCGGGCAGGTCCTCGATGCGGGCCTGCGTGTCCTGGGCCTGGATGCCGAAGTACACCCCCGCCGCCAGCCCCGCGGCGCCCAGGCCGATGAGCGAGAACCCCGCGGGCATGCGCCAGTCGATGCCGCGCTCGGCGTCGGTGTCCGCGCCGGGGATCGTCAGCTCGATGTCCAGCCGCACGGGCCGCCCCGACTGCACGATGATCGTGCGGCGGTCGGGCTCGCGGCCCTTCAGCGCGGTCAGGAGCACGTAGCTGCCCGGGTCGAGCTTGACCTCCAGCGGCGTCTGGCCCAGGGGCTGGTCCTTGCGGGCATCCAGAAACACGTGCGCGCCGGCCGGCCGGCTGGCGACGCTCACGGCGGCCTTCTGCGCCTCGACGAGGGGCTGCAGCCGCGCGATGGTCGCGTCGACCTCTTCTTGATCCTCGGGGAACGGCGCGAGCTCCAGGTAGAGCTGGTAGGCCTTGATGGCGGCGGCGGCGCCGTTGGCCTTCTCCCAGGCGCGCCCGGACATCTTGGCCAGCTTGGCCGAGCTGGGCCAGAGCTTCAGGGCGGCGTCGAACTTGCGCGCGGCCTCCTCGAACTGGCTCGTGCGCCAGGCCTCCAGGCCCTCCTGGAACAGCCGCTCGGCCTGGGCCGGGGCCTTGCCGCCCAGGCTGGCCTCCGCGCCCTGCGCGCCCGCCTCGGCCGGCAGCAGGGGCGCCAGGGGCAGCACGTACAGCGCGGCGAGCGCCGAGCGGAGGGAGACGACGACGATTCGATTCGCGCGCATGGGGCAACGGTCGCACCGGACCGCGCTTCGCGCAAGGCCGCGCGCGGAGGACCCTTCCGCCCGACCCCCCTCGTCGGGCAGATTGTCGCCGTGACCGCACCGCGCATGACCGCCTGGCTGCTTCTGTACCCCGGCGAAGGCTCCACCGGTTGGACCGCCCACTGGCTCGACTTCGACCTGATCTCGCAGGGCCGCGACGCCCCCCACGCGCTGCAGACCGCGCTGGACGCGGCCGCCTGGCTGATGCGGCGTCGCGCGCCGAGCGTGGACCCGAGCCGCTTTCGCCCGGCGCCGCCCTCGGAGTGGGCGCGGCTCGAGCGCGTGCTCGAGGGCGGCGGCGTGGTCGGTGATCTCTCGGGGCTGCCCACCCGCCTCGGCGGGGCCGACGGCCGGATGATCGAGGCCGTCGCCGCCAACTACAGCATCGACCTCGAGGCGGCCCTGGCCGGTCCCGCCGCGCCGACCCCGACCCCGCCCGAGGACGCCTCGATCAGCTCGCCGCCGTTCCGGCCGGTGGTGACGTTCGTCCTGATGGGGGCGACGACCCCCACGGGCGTCGCGTCAGGGTTCGCCTGAGGGCGGGGTGCCGCGCTGGCGTTCGTGCTCGAGGAAGGCGCGAATGAGCTCGATGCGGTTGCGAGCCCCGAGCTTTCGAGCCGCCGAGGACAAATGCGTGGCCACCGTGCTCGACGTGAGGCCCAGCTCATAAGCGATGACCTTGTTGCTGTGGCCCAGCGCCGCATGGCTTGCCACCTGTTGCTCCCGCGTGGTCAGGACCGGGTCGCTCCGGACATCCGGCGCGTTGGGCCGCGCGAGGATGAAGCGCCGGCCGTCGGAGTCGAACTGATCGACGAGCGTCCAGCGACCGCTGGTCATGGCTTGCCAGGCCGACAGCGTCTCCGGCGGGCTGAGGGGTTCGGTCCGGCTCTGCCCGCGAGCGCGTTCGAGCGAGCGCGTCGCCTCCCGGAGGGAAGCGCGCGCGGCGGCGCCCCGGGCCGCCCCGCCGGCGTGATGAAAGTGACCGGAGGGATCGAGGATCGCCTCCGCGGTCTCGAAGGGCGTGGTGCCCACATCGCGGGCGCGGCCGCGGAGAAGGCGATGCGCTGCGCTGATGTGCCCGGCGATCTGGCCCCAGAAGGCCGCCTCGGCCTCGGGCACGGGGCCGGTCGAAGGCTCGGGCAGGTTGACGATGAACACGCACCCGCGGCCGGTGGCGTCCAGCACCGACATGTTGAAGGAGTCCGGGTAGAACATCTTCTGACCGCCGGGGGCTTGCCCGTCACGCAGATAACGGTGATGGGTCCGCCCGTAGCCGCTCGCTGCGAGCTCCGCCAGGTACTCTGCGTAGCTGGCGTGAGCGGCGGCACCGGCGTCCCAGATCTCCCGGGCGTAGCTGCACACCGTGAAGCGATGGAGCCATCGCATCGTCGGCGCGTCGACGGGGGCCATGAAGACGTCCCACCAGTTCTCGCGCCATTGCGCCTGCCACTCCGGGCGCAGCCCGACCGCGAACGGCGCACCCAGGGGGGTGGCTTGCTCGGGTGTGACGTCGATGAAGTAGTAATGCAGGCCGAGGCCATGCCCCAGGCTGGGCAGGAGCGTCTCGGCGAGGCTCGTGAGCCAGGCCTCCGGTGTCTGCTCGATGCGGTAGACGGCCTCGAGGATCTGGAGGACGGCCTGGGCAGTCGGCGTCGGTCGGTGGCCCGTCATGAGCTCGGCGTGGGCCCGACCGCGCGAACACACAGCTCCGCCCGGGAACTCACACCGAGTCGCTGGTAAATTCGCTCCAGTTGCTTGGCGACGGTCCGGGGCGACGTCCCCCGTGCGGCGGCGATCTCGGCGTTGGTCCGCCCGGCGACGACCTGCTCCACGACCGCCTGCTCGGCCGCCGTGAGCCCGGGCAGCGCGGGCCGGGCGTGGGGTGTGTCCAGGGGGTGACTGAACATGAGCAGGCGCTCACCATCGATCTCGACCCACTCGGCCCGCAGGCCGGCCGGGCGAGCCGACGTTTCCCCTGTGCCACGGTTTCTCATTCCCCCTCCTGATCCTCTAAATCCTGCGACGTTTGCTCCCATCTGACAAGTCCATCTGAGGGTTGGGTGGCGGATGGGCGTTGCGGGCAGCCCGAATGGGACGCAGTCGCTCATACGCATTTGCACGCTAGCGCCTTTGCGTATTTCCCAATTTCGAGCCCTCGGGCAAACAGACACGGCTCGGAACTCGGCCGCTCGGCCGCGGAGGGTCTCTCCCGTGATGTCCATTCGAACTGCACTGCTGCGTCTTCTCATCCTGGTGATGGCGCTCGCCGGCTCGGGCGTGCTCCTGCCGGGGCCCGCGTTTGCCCAGGGATACGCGCTGATCGACGACATCGGCGTCACGACCGTGACGGCCGATCACCTGCTCGGCCCTGGCGGCGCGCCGCGACTCCAGGGCACCGTGCTCTTCAACTCGTCGCCCTCGTGCGGTCCGACGACGGAGGAGCCGAACCCCTTCCTCGTCTCCCACCAGCTTTATGTTCTGGACAGTGTCACCGGTGACACGGTGGACGTCCTCACGCTGGGCACGCCGACGTACGCGAGCTGCGCCACGCTGCTGTCCGGCGCCGGCTACGTCTACGACCTCGTCGGGGCACCGCCGGGAGAGTTCGCGGAAGCCTACCGCGCCTCGCGCTATGACTGGTACCTGGTCGCGACGGTCGACGACTCGGCCCAGGCGGGCCCGGATCCGGGCAACAACCAGGGCTACGCGTACATCCCCCGCGACACGGTGGACGACGTCGGGATCGACGACGCCTTCGCCGAGCTGACGGGCGACTACGCCGGCCTGGGCGGGGGCACCGTGCTCTCGGGTTGGGCGGCCTTCTCCTCGTCGCCCTTCTGCAACGCCCTGACCGCCGACTTCGCGGCTCTGCCCGTCACGCTCACTCTGCAGGCCACCGCGATCAGCTCCGGATGGATCGACACGTTCCCCCTCGGCGGGGAGGCGCTCTCCGGGTGCGAGGGCATCAACCTGGGCGTGAGCTTCGCCTACCCGATCTCGGGGCTGCTGCAGGAGTTCGCAGTCAACCACGACGGCGACGAGTGGGACTGGCGCGTCGTGGTGCAGTTGAACGACGCCGCCTTGGGCGCGACGGCACAGGGATGGAACAATCAGTACACGGTCGGCGTCGACGGCCGCTTCCGCGTGAAGAGCGGCCGACTCTGGTTCGGCGCCCCCGGGTCCGCCGTCTACGGCGACTTCACGGCGCTGCACGAGGCGCCCTTCGGCACCTGCGCCCCGGGCGAGTTCGCCGTCGACGCGGGCAGCAGCTTCGGCTGGGTCGCCTCCCCCAGCACCGGCGCCATCGTGGGCGAGCCGGTGACCGGTGTCGTCTACTGCACGGCGCTCGGCGCCATCACGCCTCGGGGCCGCGACCTCATCGCGCTCGGCTCGCTCCCGGCGGTCGCCTACGGGCCGGCATTCGACGACATCGGCGTCGAGTACCGGGTTCGACTGACCAACGGCGGGATCGAACTGCGCGGGCTCGAGGCGACGCTGCCCTTCGACACCAGCCTGCACCGCGAGCGCGTCCTGACCGCGGACGGCGTGGGTCGTCCCATCCCCAGCCCCTTCACGGCCCCGGTCCCACGCGGCACGCGGTCACTCTACGTCGGTTCGGCGCCGGCGGGCCTGCCGGCCTTCACCGCGCTCCCGACCCCGGATCTCGCGCAGCTCACGCTGTCGCCCAAGGCGATGAACGTCCACCTGCGCGTGGCGGGGCATCCCTTCACCACGTACATCACGGAGGCCACTGCCATCTCCTTCCGGCCCGTCGACGGCGTGTTCCAGGCGGCCATCGCGGGCATCGAGTACGCCCACCGACGCGCCTACGACGTCTTCGACCCGCGCTGGACCGCGCCCGCGCCCAGCAACGACGCCTGGCTGGCCAGCGCCGTCGTCGCTCCGGCCGACCCCGAGGTCGCCGTGGCCACGCACCGCATCCGCCTGCGATTCGAGACGCTCGGCGAGATCCCCGGGCTGACCCAGCGCACGCACTACCCCGAGACGAACCACGTCAGCCCGGCACGGGGCGTCGTCCTCGGCGACGATCCCCGTCGTCTGGCCGCCGGCACCTACAATGACGGCGGCCGGCCCGAGCGCTTCCGGTTCACCTTGGCGACGGGCTGCCCGGGCTGCGGGCCCGGGGGTACTTCGCTGCCCTACGACCTGTCCGTACAGGCGGCCGGGATGGGCGACGAGGGCACGTTCGCGGCGCGGGTCACGGGCCTCGTCGACCCCGGCTTCGGTCCCACCGTCATCTTGCCGACCGGTGCGCGGCCCGCCTTCATGCGGTCCGGCGATGTGCCGAAGGCCGGCACCGTCGTCGTGCCCGGCTATGGTTTCCCCGGCACCGCCGCGGACCTGACGCCCGAGGCGATCGACGTGCCCGGCCGACTGATGGCCATGGCAACGCTCGACGCCGGCGGCACGCCCGTCGGCACCGCGCGACTCGGCAGCACCGAGGCTCTGCGCGGCAACGGCTTCATGGCCGGGCTCACCGTCGGCCCGGAGGTCTATCGCAACGCCGCGGGCAGCCCCGTCGAGGGCCGCGGCGAGAGCCTGGCGGGCACCTCGATGCGGATCGCCTTCGTCGGCGGCGCCGGGCGCTCGGACGCCGCGCTCACCTCGAGTCTCGGGACGAAGTACGTGGTCCGCCCGGGCGGCCTGACCGGCGTCTTCAACTTCACGGGCCTGCCCGACCCCATGCCCCGGATCTCGGGCTACGACACGACCTTCAGCCGCTTCGCCTTCCGTCTGTGGGCCAACACCCTGGACAAGGACAGCTGGATCGACGGCCGGGTGAACGTGCCCGCCCCCGGCGACTTCCGAATCGAACTGGCGTCGATGGGGCTGGAGTGCAGCGGCCAGGTCGGCTCGGGCAACGTGGTGGACGACGGCACGCCCGAGCGCCTCGGCGCCTGGAACACCCCCTACGACATCCGGACCGCCAACTTCGTGCCCGCGGGCGCCGGCGGCCTCTGCGGCGACACGCCCCGCACGCTGCGCGTGGGCGGCAACGTCATCGCCGCCGCGCTGACCAAGGCCCTGGACGTCGAGGCCGACTGGGCCAGCACCGGCACGGCCAGCGGTGTGGTCATCACCGGCGACACCACCAACGAGCTCGACCGGGGCAACGGCGGCCAGGACGGCTTCAAGGTCCAGCTCGGCAAGGACGCCGCGCTCGGGCTCGGCGGCGCGAACAACGGCTTCTTCGGGTTCAGCGGACGCGTCGGCGTGCCCTTCTGGAACGCGGTCGAGACCAAGCTCCGGCTGCAGAACCAGGCCGCGACGGGTGGACCGGGCGGGCGCCCGACCCCGCAGCCCTCCATCGTCGCGGGCAAGGCCGCCGTCCTCGCGGACGCCACGCCCAACGCGACGATCTTCAACGGCCGCGAGACCGACCCCAACCTGAACCTCAGCGCGAAGTACGAGTGGGTCCCCGGCTTCGGGATCGACCTGCCGATGTTCTACGCCGGGCGAGAGGACGGCGGCGCGCCGCGGTTCCTGGGCAAGCCGGAGACCAAGAGCCTGCTGGTCATGGAGATCAAGCAGGGCGTCGACTTCATCAAGACGGAGAACACCAAGGTCAGCTTCGGCGCCAGCGCCAACCTGGACAAGCTGCGCCTGAGCAACGTCGTCCTGAACGTCGACCTGAACGACCCGCAGAGCCTGGCCAAGGCCGACAGCTGGATTCAGAGCATCACGGGCACGCCGAACGTGATCAGCGGCGTCGTGTCGGCCGTCAAGACGCCGGGAGACTTCGTCGTCAAGTACGTGGGACCCGGTCTCCAGGACCTGATCCACAAGGGCATCGACGAGGCCTTGAAGGGCATCGAGGGCGCCCTGGCCCAGGTCGCCGACAAGCTGAACTTCGTGCAGTCCATGCCCGGCCAGGTCACGGACGCCGTCTTCGGCCTCGCCCAGGCCGAGATCCAGAAGGCGCTCTCCGGACTGGCCGGTGACATCGACGCCCAGGTCTGCGGGTTCTACAACGGCGCATCGGCCAGCGTCGAAGGGGCCGTGGCCCAGCTCGTCTCTTCCGGCGGCGCCACCCTCGACGCCGCGGAAGCTGGTGGCGCGGCGGGGATTCGGGCCGCCGTCGAGAGCGCCGTCACCGTCCTGGGCCCCGTCCACGTCGCCATCCACGCCGCGTCCCAGGCCATCAACACCGTGAAGACGGTCCTCGGCACGGCGACGGCGACGCTGAAGACGATCCACGACAAGGCCATCGACGGCATCGGGCTCGCCCGCGAGGCCATCGACGCGGTCAACAAAGTGATCACGGACGTCACCAAGTTCCCTCTGCTGAGCTGCGGGGAGGCCCCTGCGAAGTCCAACCCCATCCTCGACCAGGTCAAGGGCCTGCTGGCCAAGGTGCAGCAGTTCGTCGATGCCGTGGCGGGCAACACGCTGAAGTCCATCGTCGGCACGCTCGGGCGCGCCATCGGGCTCGACACCGTGTTGTTCGAGGCCGCACAGGCCAGCATCGGCGCGGCGGCCAAGGCTCTGCTCGACAAGGTCACCCCGGCAGTGGGCAAGATCAACGCGCAGGTCTGCAAGCTCGGCGCGAAGTTCCTGGCGGCCACGGCGACGGCCAAGGACCTGCTCGACAAGGCGAAGAAGGGCCTCGACACCTTCCAGACGGCGATGAACGCCCTCATGGGACCGGGGGTCGGCGGCTCGCCCTCGCTGGTCAAGTCCGTCGAGACCTTCGTCAACGGGCAGCTCACCACGACGGCCAAGCAGCTCGCCGAGTTCGACCGGCAGCTCGGCGTCTTCGTGGACGGTCTGCGGTCGCTGGCTGCGGGCGCGCGGCTCGACGCCCCCGAACTGGCCGCCTTCAAGGCGCTGAACCTGGACAAGCCAGGGACCGTGCGGAACCACCTGCGGACGGCCGTCGCCGCCGCCGTGCCCTACGGCGTGGGCGCGGACTTCTGCCAGCCCTCGGGCCGCGGCCCCGCCGCCATCGTGGCGCAGGAGATCAACGCGGTCGTCGGCGGCTTCCTGGGCGGGCTGGCCAAGACCGTGAACGACGCGCTCACGGACGTGGTCAAGGCCCTGCCGTTCCCCACCGCCCAGTCGCTCACCAAGATGGTGCGCGAGGAGATCTTCAACAGCGGCATGGTGGACGAGCTCGACAACCTCGTGCACAGCAACCTGACGCTGCTGGCCAAGTCCATCAACGACATCGGGCAGGACTTCTTCGGCCACGTGAACAACGTGCTCAAGGAGGCCACCGAGAAGTTCAATGCGATGGTGCAGGGCCTCATCTCCCAGGCCCAGGGCGTGCTGGACGCGATCCCCGTCCGCGCGGCCAAGCTCGACGGTTACGCCATCATCAACGCCCGCGAACTCGAGCGCCTGCACATCGGCGCGGAGTTCACGATGGGCGGCGACAAGGACGCCTCGGGCAAGGAGAACAGGGACAGCCGGAGCACCTTCTCGGCGGCGCTGGACATCACCTCGTGGGCCGCCAATGGCAAGGGCAAGGGCTGCATCACGGACGGCGGGCCCACGGGCGCGCCGGCCGGGACCGGCATCCTCGATGCGTCGATCACCGCCCGTGACCTGCCGATCTCCATCGGGACCGGCAATCTGCGGCTCACGCTGCTCATGCTCGGCTTCACCCTCGAGGGTTCGACCCCGGTGGGCATCTTCGGCTCGATCCAGACGGCCGGGGCCCTGGTCTTCGGCGCCTTCAAGCTGATGAACATCGGGCTCGAGGCGGGCGCGGGCAAGTACGAGACCTACCTGGGCGCCAAGTGCGCCGCCAGCTTCCAGGGCGTGGACATCAACGCGGCGTTCCTGGCGGGCAAGACCTGCAACGGCGATGTCCTCAAACGCATCGACCCGGAGGCCGCCGACTTCATCACGCTGCCCGGCGGCATCTTCCAGGGCGCCTACGCCCGCGGGTCCGCCAGCATCCCCATCATCACCGGTGGTTGCGCGCTGACCATCGGCGCCGGCGTGGACGTGGGCTTCTGGCTCCTGTCCGCCGCGGGCATCACCAACGTGGGCGGCATCCTCGGGGGCAGCGCCTTCGGCGAAGCCATCTGTCTGGTGGGCCTGCGGGGTGGTGTGAAGCTCATGGCCGAGTCCTTCGACGGCGACTTCCGCTTCCGCGGGACCGGCTACGGCGTCGGCGGCATCGGCTTCGATTGCGATCCCGAGACCTGGACGACCATCCCGCGAAGCCGCGAGGACGACTGGTGCATGACCGGCGACGCCGAGATGACCGCGGAGTATCGCGGCTCGTTCGCCATCAAGAACGTCAGCGTCGACGGCGTGTTCTGAGAGGCAAGCCCATGAAACTTCACACGAAACTCGCCCTCGCGGCCGTCCTCTCCCTGCCCGCGGTCGCCACGGCCGGCTCCGAGCAGTTCGTCTTCGTCGGCCATCGCAGCCCGATCCGCGAGCTGCGCGGCTTCGGCGCCGGCCAAGGCGTCTTCCTGTCCTGGGAGGCCCTCGAGGGCAAGCTCCCGGCGGACGTTCTCCGGCTGCGACTGCGTCGGGGCGCGACGGTGCTGGCGGACTTCGACCCGCACAGCGCCGCGGATGCGGTCCTGCCCGCCGCCGCGATTCAGGGCGCCGCCGGATTCTACGACGCCGCCTGCACGACCTGGCGCTGCCGGGAGCAGGCTCGCAACCTGTGCGAGATCGCCGCCGCCGAGGCGCGCGGCCCGAACGACGTGCCGCGGACCTGCACCCCGGCCGAGGTCGCCGCCGTGCGACCGAACGTCGGCGCGGTGATGCACGACCGCCTGACCCGCCTGATGACGGCGCTGCCGCCAGAGCAGAAGACGCTCGGTCCGACGCGGGCCTGGGCGCGCATCGCCGGCCGGCAGGACGTCGGCGTCGCCCTGGCGGCCCGCCGGGCCTTCATCGACACGGGCGCACCGGCCGGGCCGGTGACCTACACCCTCGAGGGGGTCGTCGACCTGACCGGGCTGGTGGCGCCCGTTCGCCTCGGTGAGATCGTCGTGAGCCCCGACTCGATGGTCGTCGGGGCCGCCGACGCGTTCCGGCAGATCCCGCCGTCGGAGTTTTCGCGGTGCGACTCTCCCGAGGCCGGCCTCGGGCATGGCACGGTGGCGCTCTCCTGGGACCACCCGGGGGCCAGCGCCGGGCGCGCCTCGCGCTATCTGGCCGAGCTGACCGTCGCCGGCTACGACCTGTACCGCCGCGCCGGCGCCTGCAGCGGGCTCGAGGTGGCCCCGCAGCGCGACCCCGTCAGCGGTGCGCCTCGCCTCGCGGGCTTCGAGCGCGTGAACGGCGCGCCCATCATGATCTCGCCGAACGGCGTCGGCGAGGGCGCGTTCCGCAACGTCCAGTACCTGGAGGACATCAAGTCCCTGGCCGAGGACGGCTTCGAACCCGGCGACGCGCTCTGCTACGTCGCCGTGGCGCGCGATGTCACGGGCGGCTTCGGCGTCCCTGCCTCGGTCGACGTAATCGTGCCGAGCCTCCTGCCTCCCCCGGCGCCGTGGAACCTCCAGGCCGTGGCGATCCCGGGCGGCGAGGTCGACGCCGCCACCGAGACGGTCTTCCGGAAAGACGAGCACCTCGCCCTGACCTGGGACGCGGTGGACGTCCCCAACTACGTGCGCCACCTGGGCGGCGGCGTCGCCCTCTGCAACGCCGCCTCGGCCATGACCGACGCGAAGGTCCGAGCCGCGCAGACGCCCGCCGAGTGCAGCGGCGACGCGGCCACGACCGTACCGCTCGACGTCGAGGGCTACCTGCTCTACGCCTTCGACAGCGCCCGGGACGCCAGCGCGTTCGACGACCCCGACGGCGACGGCTGGGCCAACACCTTCGACGTCTCCCTGGCCGACGCCACCACACCCGTCAGCGTCGATCCCGATCGCTGCCTGCCCGATCCGCCCCCGCCGGGGCCCACGCCCGGGTACTTCGCGCCCCAGCTCATCCCCGCCTCGGCGGCCACCCGCGCCGCCGACGGCCGGGTGCTGTTCAACGTCCAGCACCCCATGGTGGCGGCGGACAAGGGTCAGGAGCGTTGGTACCGAATCGCCGCCATCGCACGCGGCGGGCAGGTCCGCAGCACGCTCTCGCCCCCCGTGCGCGCCGTGTTCCCCGACGACACCAAGCCCCCCCGTCCGCAGCCCGCGGACTTCACCTATGGGGTCTGCGGCGAGGGGATGACCCTGGACGCGTTCGACGTCGACGGACCCCACGCCGTCGACCTGACGGGCCGCGCCACCGCGCTTCGCCTCGTCTGCCCCGGCCCCGCCCCCATCGACTGGGCGCGGACGGCCAAGTCGAAGGTCCCGGGCCGCCTGGTGCTCACGGACGGCACCGTGATCGATCCCATCTTCGGCGACATCCCGCTGCGCAACAGTGACCCGCTGGCGGACTACCTGTCTCGGGCCGGGGACAGCCTCATCGACGAGTTCCCCATCGAGGAGCACCCGGAGTACGGCCGCGTCGCCTTCGTGTCGCGGGAGCGGTGCACCGAGCAGACGCTCCGGCGCCTCGTCGAACGCGCACAGCAGGAGGAGAGCTGCTGGCCGGAGGCGCAGTTCGTGGACGAGCGCGGCGAGGTCCTGGCCCAGCAGCCGCTCACGCGGGAGCTGCGAGCGGCGCTCTACGAGGGCATGTGCGTGTTCCAGGCGACCCTGGCGCCCTCGTGCGAGCAGGGTTTCGTGCGGCCCATCGACCAGGGCACGGTCGTCAATCGTCCGCCCCGGTTGGTGCTGTCGGGCATGCCGATCGGCGCGTGCGCCGACGTGATGGAGGACATCGACGGCACGCTGAACCGCGTGGCGCGGCGGTGTCGGCCGACGGTCGCCGTGCCGGAGCCGGTGGACTTCGAAGAGCCGAACCTCGGCGGCGGGCAGACGTGCCGTCAGCTCGTCTACAAGTCGAAGAACAACGTGGTCAGCACGCCCCTGGCGCTGCCCTGCTACGAGAAGCAGCCGCCCTCGGTGGCGCCGCCTTTTCTGGCCGACCTGACGTTCCTGCCCACGGGCGAGGCACGCCTGGCCTGGCGGCGGCCGCCGCAGCGGGTGGCCGGCATCATGATCGAGCTCTTCCGCCGGAGCCCGTCGCTCTTCCTCACAGACTTCGCCGTCGCCAACAACGCCCTCGGGCCGGCGGAGAATCAGTCCATCGACCTCACCGGGCTCGGCCCGATGCCCCCCCTCGGGATGACCGAGTCCTGGTGCATCCGGGCGCGCGCCGTGGGCGTGGCCGTCGGCGGCAGCGGACAGATCCTCTCCGCGCAGACGCAGCTGCTCTGCCGGGAGCGCTCCCTGGAGCCGCCCCCGCCCGTGGCCTACCTGCCCTGGCCGGCGATCCCGCAGCCCGGGGCGCTCGGTGGGGCGCTGAAGGCGCGCTACCTCGCCGACGACGGCGTCGTCGCCCTGCTCGTCGGCGGTCTCCCGGACGCGTTGCTCGGCTCCGCGCTCGTGTCCAATGGGTCGAGCTGCACGACGGACCTCGACTGCAAGGGCACCGCAGGCTGGCCGGACCTGAGCTGCAACCGCAGTGGGAATTGCGTACCCGCTGGACAGTTCCTCGGTGGTGGCTGCGCGGTCGACGGATCATGCGGCGCCGGCGAGTCTTGCTACGGTGACATCTGCGTTCCCCAGGATTGTGCCTCGGGTGGGCCCTGCCTCGAGCGCCGCGCGCTCTACTTCCTGTCGCACCATGCCTGCGGGCTGGTCGCGAAGGCGCTCGGAACCCCGGGCCGCTTCGTCGTCTACCGCCAAGCGTGGCACGCCGGCGCGCCGCTCCCCGAAGAGGTCACTCAGGCCTCGCCCCGCATCGACGGGATGCACTGCGCGGCCGAGTCGCTCGCGGGCACCGAGGGCCTGCCCACCTTCGTGAATCGCTACTGCAGGGCGGGTGAGGGGTCGAAGTGCACGGTGCTCGACGACCCCTTCCTCAGGGTCGCCCACTTCAACGGGGACACCCTGGGCTGGCCCACGTTCGGCCTGGTGTACGTCGACGAGGCTCCCTACGCCGCGGGCGACAAGCTCCGCTACCAACTCGTCTACTTCGATGAACGGGGCGAGATCGCCGGCACACGCACCACGGACTGGGTGGAGACCCTGCCATGAATCGAGTCCTTCCCAAGCGCACCCCCTCTCGCGAGGCGCTGGCGGCCGCCCTGCTGGTCTCCGCGGTCGTCAGTTCGCAGGCCAATGCGTCCCCCGTCGTCGCGGGGACCAACGCCAACACGTGGGTCTACCTGGACGACACGCCGGGCGCCGTGCCCATCCCGTGGCGCGTGCTCTCCTCGAACTGGACGCTGTCGGCGGTGGCCGCCGGCGTGGCCGGCGTCGCGGTCGATGGCACGCCCCTGCCGGGCGTTGAATCCCCCGCGGCCGTGATGGTCAACGACGCCCGCGGCAGCTTCCAGCCCGGCGGCCTCACGTTGCCGGCCGGGGCGGCCGCGGTCTCGATCCTGGGCCTGGGCCTGCCCGCCGTCACGACGGGCGACCCAGCCCCGGCGGGGCCCGAGCTGCGCTTCGACACCCCGGATCGGGACTTCGCCGAGCCGCGCACCGTCTCGTTCTATGTGGTCGGCGTGCCAGCGGGCGCCGCCGTCTGCCTGCGGCTCGTGGAAGAGCACGCCCCGGCCGTCAGCTGGCCGGGAGGCGCGGACGCCGTGCGTTTCGCCGGCTGCGGACGCGCGCCGAGCGGCACCGTCCGCGTGTCGCGCGCCAGCACGCCGCTGGCCTGGGCCATCAGCGCCAGCCCCGGTCCGGCGCCCGAGAGCGTCGCCGTGCCGAGCCGCACGACCTTCACCGTGACTCGGCCCGGGCCGGCGCTGACCGATGGTCGCTGGCGTGCCCCCGATCGCGACGGTGACGGCGTGCCCGACGTGGTCGAGGCCATTTACGGCGGAGATCCCGAGGCGGCGGACCTGGACCTCGACACGGATGGCGACGGCATCTCCGACTTCGATGAGTGGATCCGGGGCTCCGATCCGCTCGATCCCTCGGATCTGCCCGCGGACGCGGATGGCGACGGCTGGCCGGACTGGGACGAGGAACGTCGTTTCACCGCAGCCGATCCGGCGCTGGATCCCACGGCCTCCGCCGCCTTCCCGGCGGCGACCCGCCTGACGGAGACCGAACACGCGATCACGATGGAACCGACCACGGACGGCAACGTCGCCAACGGCTTGACCGGCGCCGTGGCGCTGGACGCCGCCGACCTGCGTTTTCAGGGGGTCGCCGGACGCACCTCGGAGGGTCGGACGCCCGCAACCCCGCTCGGCGCCGGGGTCGCCGTGCCGCCGGCCGTGGACATGAACGCGGACGCACTGCCGGCCCTGCGTTTCCCCGCCGGGGCGCCCGTGGTCGTACGGCTGCGCCGCAACGCCCTGGACGCGAGCTGTACGCTGTCGCAGGGCAACTGCGTCTACCGGGCGTTCCTCCCCGGGCGGGCGGACCTGCGGCCCTCGGACGTCGACGCCTACATGGATGCCTTTCCCGCGGCGCCTCGGTGGAACACCGCCGCCGAGTGGCGTGCGGTGTACGCGACCGTCTACGGTCTCTACGCGGTCGCCACCGCAGCGGTGCCAGCCCACCGCTACAGTGACGGCGGCATCGCGCTGATGGAGGCGTTGTTGGCCTGGGAGTCGGGTCGCACCTCCGGACAGCGGCTGCTGCTCGGGACCCGGCAGGCCGGCGCACCCACCGGCGCCGTCGAGGCCCTCGCCGACCGGGTGGCTGCCCTCTACCCGGCCTCCGGGATGCCCATCGCCGGACCCGACGCGGTGAGCCGGCTCTACGAGGCCCTGGCACAGGCGGTTGCGCCCGGTGCGTCGGCCGCCGGCATTCGACCGGTGCAGGACGCCATTGCCGCCCTCTTCGCGTTGCCCGTGGCGACCCCCTTCACGGAAGAACAGACGCGCTTGCGCACGTCGACGACCGACGCTGCACTCGCCGGTCTGGTGCAGGATGTCGGACTGCCCCTCGTGGCCCCCACGGAGCCGTTCGCCGTCGCCCATTCGTCGGCGGCCCGCCGGGTGAACTATCTCGCCCGCCTGTTGGCGACGGTCGGTCCAGGACCCGCGGTCGCCCTCCTGGAGCCGAGCGGGGACGCCGACGCCGACGGCCTGTCCAACCAGGCCGAGCTCTTCGCGCCTGCAGACGCGGCGACCCGCCCCGATCAGGCCGACACGGACGCCGACGGCATCGCCGACGGCGCCGATCTGTGCGCGGTGGATCCCGAGAACGCCTGCATGCTCGTCGCTTCGCTCCAGCGTGACCTGGACGCGGACGGTGTCGTCGACGCGGTCGACAACTGCGTGGGGCTCGCCAACAAAGAGCAAGCCGACGCCAACGGGGACGGCATCGGCGACGCTTGCAATCTCGTCGCCGCGATCGCGGAGCCGGCCGCGGACATCATCGTCCCCACCGGCGCGACCATCCGCTTCCGGACCCGGGCCGCGGCGGGCGAGGCGGGCGCGAGCCTTCAGTGGGCGTTCGGCGGTCTCGCGCCCGACGTCGGCGGCGCCGACCCCGGGGCCGTCTTCGCCGGGACGCCGGGGGTCTACACGGTCAGCCTCACCGCCGCGTCGGCCAACCCGGGCGCCCGCGTCACGGTCGACCGGCGCGTGGTGGACGTCCGCGGTCCGGCGCGGGCGATCCCGGCGCTGAACCTGGTGGCGGACGCGGGCACCGAGGGAAGCCAGAGCACCGTCGCCGCGTATGCGCCGGCGGGCCTCGGACCGATCGGCGAGCCGCAGTGGACCCTCCCGGGCGGCGGCTTCGCGGTCGGTGAGTCCGTGGCCGTGACCTTCCTCGCCGACGGGACCTACGCCTTCTCCGCAACGGCAAAGACGACCGACGGCCTGAGTCTGAACGGCACCGCAAATGTCGTCGTGCCCGACAGCGTGCCCGACCCGATCTTCGACGTCGCCATCGTCGACGCCGCCGCCGGCACCTACCGTTTCACCAGCACGAGCACCGCCTACGACGGCATCGTCTCGACGCTCTGGGACTTCGGTGATCTGGGGGCGGGCGCCAGCGGCACGGACGTGGTGCACGGCTTCGACGCCGGGGGCGACTTCACCGTGACCCTCACCGTCACGGACGGGGATGGCTCCACGGCGACGGTGACCCGCGTGGTGACGGTCGACGCGCCCGCCGTGCTGCCGAGCACCTGCACGCGCAGCGGGACCACGCTCTCGTTGGCCGTCGGGCGGCTGAACGAGGCGCGCCTCGTCCGCGTGGGGACGGCCCTGCAGGCCATCGGCGCCGGGATCGTCGACCCGACCTGCGGCGGCGCGACGGTCTCCAACATCGACACAATCAACGTCACCGGCGCCGCCGCGAACGAGACGTTCACGCTCGACTTCACCGCGGGCACCTACTCGCCCGGCAAGACCTCGGAGCCCGGTCAGACCGCCGAGATCGAGCTCAACGTGGACCTCGGTGACGGCTACGACACGGTGATTCTGCAGGGTGGCGCGAGCAGCGAGACCTGGCGCGTGCTCGCCGGCTGGGGCGTGCGCCTCAACACGGACGCCGACGCGGATCTGACGCTCGGCAACATCGAGGAGCTCAGCCTCCGCGGCGGCAATGGCAACGACACGCACGTGATCGAGGCCACGACGGGCGCCGCGGGCGGCCCCACGACGATCGAGCTCGAGGGCGAGATCGGCAACGACACGCTCATCGGCGGTCCGGGGGACGAGTCCCTGTTCGGCGGCGATGGCACGGACCGGCTGCAGCCCAACGGGGGCGCACACGTGCTCTCGGGCGGCCCCGGCCTCGACACGCTGGACTACACCCTGCAGGCCGGGCCGATGACGGTCGACCTGGGCACGGGGCTGGCGACCGGCGCGTCGACGGACCAGATCGACACGATCGAGAAGGTCTGGGGCACGCCCTTCGGCGACGCCCTGCGCGGCGACGTGAACGTGAACACGCTCGAGGGCCGCGGTGGCCCCGACCTGCTCCAGGGCGGCGGCGCCAACGACACCCTGCTCGGCGGCGCGGACGCGGACACCCTCGAGGGCGAGGACGGGAACGACGCGCTGCGCGGTGAGGACGGCGACGACACCCTCGTGGGCGGCCCCGGGAACGACAACCTGCAGGGCGCCGCCGGCGAGGACACACTCCAGGGCGGCACCGAGAACGACACGCTCTACGGCGGCCTGGACAACGACGTGCTCGACGGCGAGGTCGGCACCGATCGCCTCTATGGCGAGGACGGCGACGACGCGCTCACCGGCGGCGCCGGCAACGACCGCCTGGAGGGCGGCAACGGCGCCGACGACCTCTTCGGCGGCACGGAGACGGACACGCTCGTGGGCGGGCCCGGCGACGACCTGATGGACGGCGGCGCGGGCACCGCGGACACGGGCGACTTCCAGCTCGCGGCCGCCGGCGTGACGATCGACCTGCTGGCCGGGACCGGCTCGGGCGAGGGCACCGACACGGTCGTGGGCCTCGAGCGACTGTTGGGCAGCGCCTTCGACGACGTCCTGGTCGGCGACGCCCAGGTCAACTACCTGGACGGCAAGGCCGGCAACGACACTGTGGATGGCCGCGAGGGCAACGACACCGTGATCGGCGGCCTCGGGGACGACGCGCTCATCGGCGGTGCGGGCACGGCGGACATCGCCAGCTACCAGGCCTCGCTCACGCCCGTCACCGTCGACCTGGGTATCGGCGTCGCCACCGGCGAGGGCAACGACACGCTGGCCGGCTTCGAGCGCGTGTACGGCTCGAACTTCGACGACGTCCTCCGCGGCGACGCCCTGGCCAACTACCTGCGCGGCATGGGCGGCAACGACCAGCTCTTCGGCCTCGCGGGCATCGACTTCCTGCAGGGCGACGCCGGCCTCGACACGTTCGACGGCGGCACCGAGAAGGACACCTGCCGGTCCGTGGCCGGTGAGGTCGAGGTCAAGGTCGCCTGCGAGGTGAACTGAGCCTCAGAGGGTCGGCGGAAATGGACGCCGTCGCGAGCCGGGCGAGGCGCCCGACCTCGCAAGGCGCGGGGGTGCACAGCCCCTTGTGGCTGTACCCGGGGTACTGCCCAAGGGGTTGG
>CAINDO010000366.1 GCA_903847385.1 uncultured Myxococcales bacterium | reverse complement strand
GCGTGTGCAGGTTGCCGAGCGCCTTCTCGTGGTTGTTGAGGCGGAAGAAGGTCCAGCTCGCCTCGAAGAGGCCATCGAGCCAAAGAACGCTGTCGAGGGGCACCTGGTCGTAGTACTTCACGGCCTGGCGGAACTGTCCGGTGCTGTAGAACACCCGAGCCATGCTCAGAATGGCCAGCTGGTTGAAGTACTTGAGGTCTTCGCTCGGATTGTCGCTGCTCGCCGTGACGCGCAGGAGGTCCTTGAAGGCCTCCACGGCGGGCTTCGGCTGCTCAAGGCGCACATGGGCGATGCCCTGGAGGAACTTCGCCTTGGGGAAGTAGCGGCTGTCGGGCGTGACCTGGTTCACGGCCTGGAGCGCCTGCTCCATCGCGCCCTTCTTGTAATGATACTGGCCGAGCAGATAGGCCATCTCACTGCGGAACTCGGTCGGGCAGTCCTCGGCCTTGTACTTGGCGATCTTCTCCAGAAGACCGGGGTCGCCGGAGAGCTTGCGGGAGAGATAGTAGAGCCACTTGCAGGTGGCCTTGAAGTACCGGTGCTCGGGACCGGCCTGGACCACGTGGTCGAAGAAGTTGAGGGAGGCCTGGTAGAGGCCGAGACGGTAGAGCGTCTTTCCGAGCGTGTACTCGGCCTTCTGCTCGACGGGCGTGACGGCCACCTCGTTGCGGGCCACGACCCGGTGAAGAATCAGGCTGGCGCGCAGCCAGTCCCGCTTCTTGTAGGCGCTGAGCGCCTCCTCCAGTTCGCCGGCGGACTCCTTGTCGCCCTCGACGGCGACGGGGGCGAAGTCCATGTCGTCCCCGGCCAACGCCGGCCCGATGGAGCCGACGGTGACCGCGAGAGCCAGCAGCCAAAGCAGTCGCATGCGCATGCAGTTCCTCCGAATCGACATCCGATGGACGCAGATAGACGCCTTCGAGGCGGCCTCCGGCCGTCGGTCAACGTCGGTTTATAAAGGCGCCCCCCCCCGAAAGCAAAGGAAATCCCGGCGGCGCGGGTGGGGTGACGCTGTCGTCGCGAGGGGTCGTCCGTAGAGTCGATTCACTTCGTGCCAGATCCTTTGGACTTTCTCGGATTGACTTCGGAAGAATGCCCAATAGGATTGCCCTGCCCCGACGTGGGGCCTTTGTCCGAACCGCGAGGCGTCATGCGCTTGAATTCCCTCACGTCCCTTTCCGGTCTACTGCTTCTCTCCGCCGTCGCGGCGGGGACGATCGGGTGTGACACCGGCTTCGGGAAGCCCTGCAAACTGCCGAAGAGCCCCGCGTTCCAGGCGGCCTGCGAGCAGACGACCGCCGCCCCGGGCGCCGATGCGGGGGCCGAGGGTGAGATCGCGCAGCAGTCCGCCGCCTCCTGCGCCGTCAAGGACTATGCAGGCTGCGAGACACGCGTCTGCCTCGTCTACCAGGGCTCCGACCCGTTCTGCAGCGAGACGTGTGAGTCGGACGACGAGTGCGAAGGCAGCGCTCGCTGCCGCTCCCTGACGGGGGGCACGGGCAATCCGGCCATCGACTGCAAGCCCATGCCCGGGGAGGTCCCCCCCGAATGCTACTGTGTTCGCAAGGGCGACCTGGGCAATGAGACCGGCGCGCCCGCGGCGAGCGGCACGCCCTCGGCGCCCGCGACTCAGGCGGCGCCCGCGAGCCTGGCTCCCTGACGCCAGCGAGAGACCCTCGGGAGTCCCGTCAGTAGGCGCCAGTCGGGACGAAGGCGTTTTCGAAATAGGCCACCTGCGGTTGGCCATCCCGCCACGACACGCCGGCCACGTCGAACCGGATTCGATCGGGGATTCGCCCACGCGCCTGCAGGTAGGCGTCAGCGGCGCGAGACACCCGGCGCTGCTTTCCGTGCGTCACGGTGAGCGCGGGCGAATCGAGGAAGTCCGTCGTCGCGCTACGAACCTCGACGAACGCGATGAGGTCGCCCTCCGTCACGACGAGGTCGATCTCCCCCGTTCGACAGCGCCAGTTCCGGGCTTCGACGAGAAACCCGCGGGCTTCGAGGTACGCGGCGACCGCCGACTCGCCCGCCATGCCGGTCTCCCTGCGCCGGTCGGGAACGGTCACGGGGTCCCCTCGCCGCCCACCGCCCGCAAGACCGCGCCGCGCGAGGTCGTGCCCGCGAGGTCGTGGGCGAACACGAAGAGCGGCACCTGTGGCCCCGCCCGGTCGAAGACCTTGTCCCAAGGGATGCCGCCGGCCCCTGCCCCTTCGGCGACCCAGAAGAGGGGCGCGGCGTGGTCGCCACGCGCCTTCATGGCGGCGAGGACGAGGCCCGCCGATGCGGCGGCCGTGCCGACCGACCCGAAGTCGGCGGTGAAGGCCTGCACGCTCTGCGGATCGGGCGTGTCTCCAGCGTACACATCGACGTGGTCCTGGACCTCGGGGTCCGGGCCGGACTCCGCGCCGGCCGCCAGGACACCGCTCACCGTCTCCGGGAGTCGGTTCCCCGCGAAGCGCTCGACCGCGCCGAGGTGTGACTCCAGCTCCTCGAGGTGACGTTTGCGCGCGCGGGCGACCGCCTCGGCCTCGTCGAGGCCCTTGAGGCCCTGGGTTCGCGCCTCGACGGCGTCGACCCAACGAAGTGACCGCCAGGCACCGACGCCGAAGAAGAGCGGCCCGCCGAGGCCGGCCATACGGGCCGCGCCGGGGGCAAACGCCGCCAGGCCGAGCGCGAGTGCGCCCACGCCCGCGCCCGCGAGGACGATCGGGTCGCGCCAAGGTGCGGTCAGCACCGGCCGACGTGCCCTTTGCCGAGCCTGCTCGACGCGCTGCATCGCGGCCTCGACCTCTTGCCTCAGCGGCTCGGGGTTCTGCGCGTGAGCCAGCACGGCACGATGTGCGCCGGCCGGGATGCGAGGCAGGCGAGCTGCCGGAAAGTCCACCGCGGCGAGCGTCAGGGACCGGTAGACGATCGGGCTCGGCAGGTGCAGCAGCGCCGTCAGCGACTGACTGACCGTGCCGGGCTGGTCGGCCACGACCTCCGGAGAGCCGCCGCCCTCACGAAGGAGCGCGCGGCGGCCAGTGGTCAGGTCGACGACGATCCGATACCGGATCGTGTTGACCTCGAAGGCGACGCCGGCGTTGCGAAGCCCGCCGCGCGCGCCACCGGGGAAGTGTTCCGCCCCGAAGAAGGCGGCGCACACACCATCGCGCAGCGCCCGGAGCGGGAGCTCGGACGGCGCGACGACGCAATGGTGGGGCCCGGTGAGACCGGCGCGGTATGGTTGACCGCCCCACTTGAAGGCAATTTCGACGAGCCGCATGCCGCGATGAAACGCTGCCGCGCCCGTGGAATCAAGCCTTCGTCACTTGCGGGGGCGGATACGGGCGGCCTTGCCGGCCAGTTCACGAAGGTAGTAGATGCGCGCCTGGCGGACGCGACCGGCCTGCATGACCTCGATCTTGTCGATCGTGGGGCTGTTGAGCGCGAAGATACGCTCCACGCCGATGCCGAAGCTGACCTTCCGGACCGTGAAGGACGCGCGCGCACCGTCGCCGTGGCGGCGGATGCAGACGCCCTCGAAGGCCTGGACGCGCTCCTTCTCGCCTTCTTTGATCTTCACATGCACCCGCAGCGTGTCCCCCGTACGGAAGTCGGGAAGGTCACTGCGCAAACCGCGGTTTTCGACGACGCTCAACGCGTTCATTTTTCGCTCTCCTCGTTGACCAACAGCGCGTCGACGAACCGGCGCTCATCCGGGGCCAGTTCGACGTTGTGCAACATTTCAGGGCGTCGCATCGCGGTCCGCCGAAGGGACTCGCGCCGACGCCAGCGTTCAATCTCGGCATGATGACCGCTCAGCAGGACCTCGGGCACCGCTTCGCCGCGCCATTCGGCGGGCCGCGTGTAGTGAGGATGCTCGAGCAGTCCGTGGCTGAAGGACTCGTGTGCGGCCGACTCGACATTGCCCAGCGCACCGGGCAGCAGGCGAACCACCGCGTCCAGGATGCACAGACCCGCCAGTTCGCCGCCGCTCAGGACGAAGTCTCCGAGGGAGACCTCTTCGTCGACGAAGCGCTTTACGACTCGGTCGTCGATCCCCTCGTAGCGGCCACAAAGGAGCAGGAGCGAGTCCAGCGCCGCGTAGCGCTGTACGTCCGCCTGCGTCAGGGGGCGTCCGCCGGGAGACAACATGATCCGCCGAGCGACGGGGCCGGCGGATTCGATGGCCTGCGCGACCGGCTCGGGCTTCATCACCATGCCGGCGCCGCCCCCGAAGGGCACGTCGTCGACGGTGCGATGTTTGTCCGTCGTAAAGGTCCGTGGATCGATCAGCGTCGTGCTGAAGATTCCGCGTGTCCGCGCTCGGCCGACGATGCCCTCGCCGAGATAGGCGTCCACGACCCCCGGAAAGAGGGTGACCACGACGAAGCGCATCGGAACCTCACGCCTCTTTTTCGTCGGCGTCTGGGTTCAGCAGGCCATCGAGGTTGCGCAACACGAGCTCACCGCCGGGAACGTCCACCTTCGCGAGATAGGTCTCCACGAAGGGGACGAGCACCTCGCGCTCACCGCGGATCACCAGGATCACGGAGGCGGGTGCGTCCCAGACCTCGTCGATGCGACCGATCACTGCACCGTCTTCCGACCGGGCGGTGAGCCCGATCAGGTCGACGTGGTAGTATTCGTCTGCGGCCGGCGCCGGGAAGTTCTCCCGGACCTCGTACCACAACATGCCGTTCAAAGATCCTGCGAGGTCCCGGTCGGCCACGCCCTTCAGGCGGAGCACATAACCTGCACCATCGCGCCGGACCTCCTCGACATCGTACCCGCGGACATCGTCTGCGGTCGTGCCCACCTGAATGGTCCGGCCGGGCTTCAGGAGGTCACTGGATTCATTGTGCGGCCAGAGCCACACCGCGCCGCGGATGCCGTGAGGGCGACCGAAGCGACCGAGCTCGATGCGGGTGCTCACCCGTCCGCGACCTCGATGACCGGCACCGGGCCATCGCCCGCCGCCGCCCGCACGACCTGCTCGATCGCGCGGATGGTGCGGCCCTGACGGCCGATGACGGCACCGCGGTCTTCGTCGGCGACCTCGACGACGATGATGGTCTCACCGTCTTCGGTCGTATCGCTCACGGTGACGGCCTCGGGGTCGTCCACGATGTGCTCGACGATGAATCGAGTGAGGTCGCTCAAAGAGTGCTGGGCGGGAGAGCGGCGCATGGCATCAAGCCTGGACGGCGGGCTGCTCGCGGCGGAAGCGGCGAATCAGGCTGGCGGTGGTGTCCGTCGCCCGGGCGCCGTTCTTGACCCAGTGGTCGATGCGCGCGAGGTCGAGCTTGAGCTCACCGGGATCCTTCATCGGGTCGTAGGTGCCGACCTGCTCGAGGAAGGCGCCGTCCCGCTTGCTGCGGGAGTCGGCGACGATGACGCGATAGAAAGGGTTCTTCTTGGCGCCGAAGCGCTGAAGTCGAATGTGAACGGCCATATCCAGAGCTACCCCTCGGTTTGCGAGACGCCGCACGGTAGAGACGTCGGTCAGTGTTGTCAAGTGGAAGGCGCCAGCGATCGTTCAGCGCGGGTTCGATCCGCGGGAGGGAGGCGCCTGTGGCCTCGGCTCGTCCTGCATTGCATCGCGAATCAGCCGAAGCGCGATGGGTCGCTCGGTGGCAAGGTCGACGCGACCGGCGGGATCCTCGGCGAGGTTCCAGAGCTGGAGGCCCCGCGCCGCGCTCCCGCGCAGCCACCAGTCTCCGAGACGCGCGGCGACCTGGCTCCCGTAGGCCGCGGCGTTCGAGCGCGGCGCGAGCGGGGCGCCGAAGAGCAGGGCCGTGGTCAGGGAGCGGCCGCGCCATGTCCCCGGCCGGGGAATCCCGGCGAGCTCGAGCACCGTCGTCGCGACGTCGCCGAGGTCACCGCCTCGGGCGACGCCATGCTCACGCTGACCGAGCATACCCGGGTGCCAGACGACGACCGGCACCCGCAGCACCTCGGGTGTGAGCGCGGGCGTATCCGACTTGCCCAGCCGAAGGGTCTGGCCGACCGTGCCGACCACGACGACGGCCGTGTCACGCTCGATCCCGTGGCTCTGCAGGATGGACATGAGCTGCCCGACCCAGTAGTCGGCGGCGCTGACCTGGGCGTCGTAACGCGCGTGCAGGTCGGCGAGGCGCTCTTTGTCCTCGGCGTCCGGATCGTTGGGTTCGGGCCGATTCCGCGGCGCGTAGAGACGCACGTACCCGGGGGCGTCGTCCCCGGGCTGGCGGGGCTCCGTCGTGGTCAGGTAGACGAAGAACGGTGTTCGCTTGCGGACCTCGAGCCAGGAGTCGAGCTCGCGCAGCAGCACGCGCGTCTCGGGCGGCTCCCCCGTCCGCCGGAGGTCGATGTTGGTCGTGAACTCGGCGACGAGGTCCGGCGGCGTCTCCGGCGAGGCGCCGAAGTAGCCCGAGAAGCGGCCCGAGGTGTTGAAGATCGCCGGGACACTGGCGCCGGTGGGGTCCGGACGCATGAGCTGCCGGTGCCCCTCTTCGGCGGTGGCCGCGCCCGCCCAGATGTCGTCCCCCGCGCCACCGCCCTGCATCAATAGATCCAGGTTGGGCGTGGCGGCGCGATCACCGCCCCGTCCGAAGCCGACGCGGTCCGCTCGCAGACCGTCGATGCTCCACAGGATCAGGTTGCGCGCGCCGGGGACGTCCACTTCGGGCGGAGCGGGCATTCGCAGCGCGGCGCCGGCCCATCCGGCGTTCTCGAGCGCGCGGGCGGGGCCCTCGGTTTCGAGGAGCAAGCGCACGGGCTGTCGGGCGAACTGCGCCAGGTCCAGATCGATGGGCTTGATGGCGTGGGCGTCGACGTGGACGCGCGCGACCGTCACCGGGTCGGAGGCGTCGCCCTGGACGATGACCCGGAAGTCGGCGGGGCCGTCGCCGGCGACGGCGTGGGCGGTGAAGCGCGCCTGCTCGGGCAGCCAGACGTAGAAGGTCCACCCGCTCGGGGGTCCGGCGAGCAGGGACTCCACGGGTGCACCGTCGACCGCGAGCGGCCCCGTCCAGCGCGCAGGGGCGCTCGTCCCCTGTCCATCGAGGCCGAAGACGACCGGACCGATGCCGCCCGGCGTGCGCTGTTTGCCGACGAACCGCGTGAATCGGAACCAGAGGCGCAGCCGATGCTCACCGGGGGTGAGTCCGCCGTCCGGCAGGCTGAACGTGACGTTGCGGCCCGTGACGGGGACCGGGACCGTGCCCACGTTCGCGTCGTCGAGGAAGAGCGTGGCGCGCTGGTTCGCTGCGATGGCCTTCAGGTAGATCGACCCGGACTTGAGCAGCGTCCCCTCGGCCCCGACGGGGAAAGACAAGGTCGCGCCGATGCCCTCGGGCCAGGCCAACGCCGCGCTCTCGCCCTTGGGCGGGGCGAGCCACGTCTTCCGGTCGCCGAACTGGGCCACGCGGGCCCACCCCGGCCCGGCCGGGTCGAGGACGGGACCGTCCCGGCGGACGTGGGCTCGTCGGGCCTGGGCGACCAGGTCGACGTAGACGCGTGTCGCATCGGCCCCATGGGTGCCGGCCGCGCCCACGGCGTCGGCCACGGGCCCCGCGTCCTGCCCGGGTGTCTGCGTCGCCGGCGGCGGGGACGTCTCCGGTTGCGGGTCGTCGCACGCGCCGAACGCGGTGAGCGCGGCGAGACCAGCGAGAGCGACGAGGCGATTCAGCGGTGCGAGCATGTTCCGGTGGGGGCGAATGGGCGGCGCATGGTGCGCTTCCCCGCTTCGGCGTTCAAGTCCGCGCGGGGAGATGGGGGATTTGGCGATTTGACGTCCGCGTGCAACGCGCGTTGACAGCGCCCGCCGGCGTCTCTAGAAACGCGCCCCCATGGCCGACGACAACTCCCGACACGCCGATCCGGCGTCCCGCGCGCGAGCCCGGGCGCTCGCCGCAACCTCCGTGACCTCCTTCCTCGCGCTCGGCGTGGTCGAAGGGGCCGGGCTCCCCGGTGACGCCCGCGGCGAACTGCTGCTTGCCGCGGCGGGGCTCTCCGGGCTCGTCGGATTGTGCTTGGGTCTGGCGCTGCTGCTCTTCGCCCCGGCCCATCTGCGCGCGTGGAGCCGGAGTGGCGCGCGGCGTTTCCTGCCGGGCACATCGACGCCGGCGCCGGCGTCCGAACTCCACGGCGCGGCCGGCTGGCTGGTCGCCGCGGCGGTCGCCGCCTTGCCCTTGGCGGTCGCGACCGCGCTGGCGGGGCTCGTCGCCCATGGTTTCGTCCAGGCCGGCTTCGCCGCCCCCTTCACCGCGCTCGGGGCCTTGGCCGGCGCCGCCGTCGGTGCGGTCGTCTTCGCACCGGCCCGCGACCTGGCGGCCGGCGTCTTCGCGCGCCTCTTCCCGACGGGTCGCCTCGGCGCCCTTCCCCTGCCCCTCGTCCTGCTCCTCGGCGCCGTCGTCGTGGGGCTCGGCGGCTTCGGCCTCATGCTGCAGCGGCTCGACCTGGGCGCGTGGCGCCTGGGTTGGATCGGCAGCGCCGCCGGCGCGCTGGTCGTCGGCATCGGCGCGGGCCTCGTTCCCGCGGTGTCGCGGCGCCTCTCGGGCGTAGTGAGTTTCGCCGCGCTGGCCATCGCCGCCGTGCTGGCCACGACGGCCGTCTCGTCGTTCGGCACGGCGGAGAACGCACGCCGCGTGATCCCGAAGGAAGGCGGCCTGAGCCGCGTCACCGTGCAGGTCCTTCGGCGGCTGCTGGACCGTGACGGCGACGGCGCTTCCGCGGCCCTCGCCGGCGGCGACTGCGACGACGGCAACCCGGAGATCGGCCCGCAGGCGGCCGAGATTCCCGGCAACGGCATCGACGACAACTGCGAGGGCGGTGACGCGCCGGCCGAGCCCGAGACGCCCGAGGAGCCCGCCGCCCAGGCCGAGCCGACGCCCTCCGACGGCAACGCGCCGGCCTCTGCACCGGCGTCGGGCAGCCCGGTCGCCGGGGCCAAACGCTGGAACATCGTGCTGCTGCTGGTCGACACGCTGCGGCCCGACCACCTGGGCACCTACGGCTACGAGCGGCCCACCAGCCCCAATCTGGATGCCTTCGGCGCGAGCGGCCTCGTGTTCGAGAACGTCGTGTCGGCGGCGCCGAATACGCCGCGAGCCATGCCGGCGATCTTCACCGGGCGCTATGCGTCGCGCATCGCCTGGGTGAAGCGTTACGCGAACTATGGTGCCCTGAAGCCCGAGAACGAAACGCTTTTTGAGCTTCTCACGGGCGCCGGATACCAGACCGAGGTGCAGAGCGCCCACTGGTATTGGGACAAGGTGCCCGAGATCAAGAAGGGCGTGGCCAAGTGGGACAACCGCGGCGCGCTCTCCATCGCGGACAGCAACACCCAGTCGGCGGCGCCGGAGTTGACCCCCCGCGTGGTGGAGCGCCTGCGCGCGCTCTCGGCCAATGGCCCGGACAAGCCGTTCTTCCTCTTCGCCCACTACTTCGAGCCCCACGGCCGGTACATGAACCACCCGGAGGTCAAGCAGTTCGGCAGCTCGCTGATGGACAAGTACGACAGCGAGATCGCCTTCGTCGACCACCACCTGGCGCCCGTTCTGGCCGCCCTGAACGAAGCCCCGCTCAAGGACAACACGCTCGTCGTGATCAGCAGCGACCACGGCGAGTCGTTCAAGGAGCATGGCTTCAACTTTCATGGCCGGACGGTTTACCAGGACGAGATCGCCGTCCCGATGTTGATGCGCGTGCCCGGTGGCAAACCCGGCCGCGTGACGGCGCAGTTCAGCGTGCTCGACATCATGCCGACCCTGGCCCGGGTGGCGGGCGCGCCCTGTAAGAACTGCATGGGCGTGGACGCGCTCCCCATCGCCGACGGGAGCGCGCCGCCGCCGGAACGCGTGGTATTCGCCGAGGCGCTGCCCTACCCCAACTACGATGTCCACATGGTCGCGGCCGTGGAGCGCAACCGCCTGAAGCTGGTCCGCAACGTGACCGAGAACACCGTCGAGCTCTTCGACCTGAACGCGGACGCGATGGAGAAGGCGAACCTGCTCGGCCAGGACAACGCGGCCGAGAAGCCGCTCCGCGAGGCCCTGACGAAGTTCGTCGAGGGCGACCGGGGCCGCTGACCGATGGCCTCGCTTTCCAAACTACTCGAGGCGCTGCTGCTGGCGGCCGACCGGCCCCTCGCCGTGGGCGATCTCGTCGAGCTGATCAACCTGGCCGTGGACGAGGACGACTGGGCTGGGCGCGTGACCCCCGACCAGATCGAGGTGGCCCTGCGCAGCATGTCTGGCGACTTCACGCGGCACGGCGGCGTGGAGCTCGTCGAGGTCGGCGGCGGCTGGAGACTGCGGACGCCTCCGGCGCTGGCGCCCATGGTGCGCCGGCTCTGGCCGGATCGGGCCGCCCGACTCAGTGGCGCCGCCCTCGAGGTGCTCTCGATCGTCGCGTACCGCCAGCCATGCACCCGCCTCGAGGTCGAGGAGGTCCGGGGCGTGGACTGCGGCGGTGTGCTGCGCGCGCTGCTGGAGCGTCGCCTGGTGAAGATTGTCGGCAAGAAGGACGAGCCCGGTCGGCCGCTGCTCTACGGCACGACGACGGAGTTCCTGGAGACCTTCTCGCTCCCCAACCTGCGCTCGATGCCGACCCTGCGGGACCTGGAGGCCCTGCGCGCCGAAGAGGCGACGCGGACGGCCGGCGAGCGCCAGATGGACCTGAGCCTGATCGACGAGGAGCCTCAGTCGGCCCAGCCGCCGTCCTCGGACTCGTCCAGCAGCGAGGGATCCTCGAACGGGTCGGCGACCCCGCCGGAGTCCGCCGAGCCGGACTGAACCCGCCCCGCCGGCGTCGGGCCGAGCGGGTCGTCCATCATGCCGGCGGCGTCCTCACCCAGCGTGCCGATGGCGCCGACGCGGGCCTCGACCCACAGCGGCCCGAGGCGATCGCCCTGCGTGACGCGGACGAGCTTGAGCCGGGCCATCTCCAGCAGCGCGAGGAACGTGGTGATGGCCTCTTCGCGGTGCCGCGAGCCGAGAAGCAGGTACTCGAAGTTCGTGCGCTGGTCCCGGGCCAGGATCTCGGCGATCTGCGCGATGCGCTCCGCGATCGAGATCCGCTCGACGTGGATGTCGTGCGGCGCGGTGAAGCGGCCCTTCGTGATCAGACGCCGGAACGCCTCGGCGAGCCGGAAGATGTCCTGGTTGGCCAGGTCCTGCTCGTCCTCCGGGTCCGGGGGGCGGTCGATGCCGGCGGTGCGGAAGAAGACGTCTCGGCCAGCGCGCGGGTGGAGATCGAGCGCCTTGGCGACCTCCTGGTAGCGTTGGTACTCCAGCAGCCGCCGAACGAGCTCGGCGCGGGGGTCGAGCGGATCCATGAGCGGATCGTCGCTCAACGGCGGCCGTGGCAGCAGCATGGCGCTCTTGATCTGCATGAGCGAGGCGGCCATGACCAGGAACTCGCTGGCGGGCTCCACGGACAGCTTCCGCATCTCCTCGAGGTATCCCAGGTACGTGGCGGTCAGCCGCGAGATGGGGATGTCGAAGATGTCCAGCTCCTCCTTGCGGATCAGGTGCAGGAGCAGCTCCAGGGGGCCGTCGAAGACCGGGAGCCGGATCGAAAACGCCTCGCCCTCGAGGATGACGGGGACGCTTTCGAGTTCGATCACAGCAGGCCCGCCACCTGAAGCAGCGCGATGTAGGTCGCCCGCAGCGGCGCGGCGATCACGCGGCCGCCGACCAGGAAGACGATGATGAAGAGCATGAAGCCCATCTGCTCCATCTGCTGGCGCAGGCCGTCGAAGCTCCGGGGCAAGAGGGAGAACAACACGCTGAAGCCGTCCAGCGGCGGGACGGGCAACAGGTTGAAGAAGAAGAGCACCAGGTTCAGGAAGACCATCGCGTCGGCCAGGATGGTCAGCGGCACGCCCCAGTTGGGGTCGTCGCGCATGCCCAGGTGGTGGATGACGGCGAGCACCCCCACGCCGAGGCAGGCCATGATGAAGTTCATGGCCGGGCCGGCGATCGTGATGAGGAAGTTGGCCTGGTTCAAGGTCCAGCGGCGGTTCACGCGGCTGAGGTTCACGGGCGTCGCCGCGTAGGCGAAGGTCATGCCGCCGAGCGCGCCGAGCAGCGGCAGCACCACCATGCTCATGGGATAGGCCTGCATGAGCGGGATGGGGTTGATGGTCAGGCGGCCCTCGCGCGCGGCCGTGTCGTCGCCCAGCTTCCAGGCCATCCAGGCGTGCCCGAACTCGTGGACGCTCACGGACATGATCACGACGAAGAGGCGTACGACGATCTCGGAGATGTTGAAGTTGTCGCCCAAGGTTCAACCTCGCGGGTGGTGCTCTGCATGAATCTGCAGGAGCCGCGCCCGGGACAGGTGTGTGTAGATTTCGGTCGTGCCGATGTCGGCATGCCCGAGCATCAGCTGCAGGCTGCGCAGGTCCGCGCCGCGCTCGAGCAGATGCGTGGCGAAGGCGTGCCGCAGCTTGTGCGGGCTGATGGGCCGATCGATGCCCGCCACCAGGGCGAGCTCGCGCAGGATCTTGAAGAAACCCTGGCGCGTCAACGGCCCGCCGAGGCGCGTGACGAAGAGGGCGTCGTCCGGGCGCGTGGCCGGCGTGCGGCCTTCGGCCAGATAGCGCTCGAGCCAGCCGCGGGCCACGTCCCCGAGGGGCACGATGCGCTCCTTGCGGCCCTTGCCCATGACGCGCACGAAGCCGGCCTCCAGGTGGACCTGCGAGAACTTCAGCCCAACGAGCTCGCTCACGCGCAGGCCCGTGGCGTAGAGGACCTCGAGCATCGCCCGGTTGCGCAGCCCCCGGGGCGTGTTGGCCTCCGGCGCGTTCAGGAGCGCCTCGACCTCGTCGACGCTGAGGGTGATCGGCAATGGCCGACCGATCTTGGGCAGGTCGACCCTTGCCGTGGGGTCGAGCGGCACGCGCCCCTCGTCCAGCAGGTAGCGGAACAGGCCGCGCAGCGCGACGAGCCCCCGCGCCTGAGAGCGCGGCGAGATGCCGTCCGTGGCGCGCCGGGAGAGCCAGCGCAGGACCTCGACCTCGGTGATGGCCTCGGGCGCGGGCATCGGGTCGAAGTCGCGCCCGAAGTCCACCAGATCCCGACGATACGCCGAGATGGTGGCCGCGGCGGCGCCCTTCTCCACGCGGAGCCAGGTCAGCCACTCCTTCATCCCGGCGTCGAAGGGGTGCATGGGCTACTTGAGCCGCGCCCGGAGGGCGTGCAGGAAGGTCAGCGCCTGCAGCGGCGTCATCTGGTCGAGATCCGCCGCGCGCAGTTGCCGCTCCACGTCACTCGGGGCCACTGGGATCGGCGGCGGGGTGAAGAGGCTGAGCTGCAGGTTGTGCTGCGGAATCGCGACCTTCTTGCCCTTGGCGATGCGCGGCTGGCCGACCTCGTCGAGCTCCTGGCCCTGCAGGTTGTTCAGGACCTCTTTGGCGCGGTCGACCACGGAGCGTGGCAGGCCGGCGAGGCGCGCGACCTGGATGCCGTAGGACCGATTGGCGCCGCCCTCCACGAGCTGCCGCAGGAAGACGACCTCGTCGTTCCACTCCTTGACGGCGATGGTGTAGTTGCGGGCACGGGGCTTCACGGCGGCCAGGTCCGTGAGCTCGTGATAGTGCGTCGCGAAGAGCGTCTTGGCGCCGAGGACGTCGTGGATGTGCTCGGCGACGGCCCAGGCGATGCTCACGCCGTCGTACGTGCTCGTCCCGCGGCCGATCTCGTCCAGGATCAGCAGGCTGCGGCGCGTCGCCTCTTTCACGATCACCGAGGTCTCGTACATCTCGACCATGCAGGTCGAGCGGCCGGCGGCGAGGTCGTCGGCCGCCCCGACGCGCGTGAAGATGCGGTCGACCACGCCGATGTGCGCGCGCCGCGCGGGCACGAAGCTGCCCATCTGCGCCATCAGCGTCACCAGCGCGACCTGGCGCATGATGGTCGACTTGCCGGCCATGTTGGGGCCGGTGAGGATGATGAGGCTGTTCTCCTCGCGGTCGAGCCGCAGCGAGTTGGGCACGAACTGCCCGCGCCCCACGGCCTCCTCGACGACGGGGTGGCGCCCCTCGTCGATCTCGATGAGATCGCCGTCGTCGACGATCGGCCGCACGTAGTCGTTGCGATGGGCCAGCTCGGCGAGGGCCACAAGGGCGTCCAGATCGGCCAGCGCGCCGGCGACCTCGGCCACGCCGGCGGCCTGCGCCGCGACCTCTTCGCGCACCGCCGTGAAGATCTCCTGCTCGAGCGAGATGCGCCGCGTCTCGGCGTTGACGACCTTCTCCTCGAAGGTCTTCAGCTCGGGCGTGTAGTAGCGCTCGGCGTTGGCCAGCGTCTGCTTGCGGATGTAGTCCGCGGGCACGGCGTGCAGGTTGGCGTTGGAGATCTCGATGTAGTACCCGAACACCCGGTTGTAGCGGACCTTGAGCGACGCGATGCTCGTCCGCTCCCGCTCCCGGGCCTCCATCTTGACGATCCAGTCCTTGCCGTGGGTGGCCAGGTCGACGAGCTCGTCGAGCGCCGGATCGAAGCCCGCGCGCACCACCCCGCCATCGCGGAGTTGCCCGGGCGGATCGTCCACCAGCGAGGTCGCGATCAACGCGACGATGTCCGACAGCTCGCGAACGCGGTCGAGCAACGAGTCCAGCGCCGACACCTGGGCGATGACCTCGCGCAGCTCCGGCACGCGTTCCAGGCTCGTCCGCAGCGCCCACAGGTCACGGGGACCCGCGGCGCCGGCGGCGATGCGCCCGTTCAGGCGCTCGAGGTCGTGCACCCGCTGGAGCAGCGTCCGCAGCTTGTCCCGCCGGTCCGCGTCGTCCCGGAGCGCCTCGACGGCGTCCAGGCGCCGATTGATCGCCGCCGGGTCGACCAGCGGGTAGGACAGCCAGTGACGGAGGCGCCGACCGCCCATCGCGGTGCTGGCGCGGTCCAGGACACCGAGCAGCGCGCCCTTCTTGCGGCCCTCCATCAGCGTTCGGAACAGCTCCAGGTTGTTCTTCGCCGTCTCGTCCAGCACCAGGGTGTCCTGGACGCGGTACGGGGTCAGAATGCGCGTGCTCTCGGGCAGCTTCTGCTGCGTGTCGATCACGTACGCAGCGACGGCGCCGGCCGCGGCGAGCACGGCCAGGGGCGCGCCGAAGCCGCCGTTCTCGACGGCGTGGACCGCTGAACCGCCATCCGGGCCGAGCAGGCGCGCGAGGTTCTTGCGGGCGGCCTCGGGCTTGAAGAAGTGCGCGCCGGGCCGGGTCAGGGCGACGCGCTTCAGGCGCTCGCCGGCCTCGGCCAGGGGGTCGCGACCGTGCTCGGCGGAGGTCTCGTCCGCGTTGGGCAGCAGGAGCTCGCGCGGCTCCAGCCGGCTGAGCTCGCAGCGCAGCGCGGCGGCGTCCGTGACCTCGGTGCAGCGGAAGTCACCGGTGGAGACGTCCAGCGCCGCCAACCCGAAAGACCCCGCCCCGCCGGGCACCACCGCGACCAGGAAGTTGTTGGCCCGGGCGTCGAGGCTCTCTGCGTCCAGCACCACGCCCGGCGTGACGACCCGCGTGATGCCGCGCTCGACGATGCCCTTGGCCATCGCCGGGTCCTCGAGCTGATCGCACACGGCGACCTTGAGGCCCGCCGCCAGCGCCTTGGCCAGGTAGGCCGGCAGCTGGTGATGCGGGAAGCCGGACATGGGCGCCGGCACGGTCGAGTCCTTGTCGCGGCTCGTGACCGTGAGGTCGAGGTGCCGCCCGCCCATCTCGGCGTCGGCGTAGAACATCTCGTAGAAGTCGCCCATCCGGAAGAAGAGCAGCGCGTCCGGGTAGCGCTCCTTGGCGGCCACGTACTGCCGCATCATGGGCGTGAGCTTCACGCCCGCGGGGATGCCGTGGCGATCTTCGGTGGTGACGTCGGCCTTGGACATGGGCGCGATCTACCGGATGTGGCCCCCGCGTTCAACGACGGCCGCCGGCGGAGTGTCGCCGTCAGGCCCGCTCGTCGAGCATGGAGCCGAGCACGGGGGCCTGCATGTAGACCTCGCGGGCGCGGGCATTGTAGAGCCGGATCGGCGCATCGGCCCGGGTGGCCTGGACGCGCTGCGTCTGGGTGAGGCCGACGGACTTGCCGTCCGGGTTGACCTCGGCCTTGTAGACGCCGTCGACGGGGGCGAAGTTGACCGTGGCGCCGGTCCCGAAGAAGCCCGCGATCGCGTCGACCACCCGGTCGACCGCGTGGGGCTTGGCCTGACTCGCCGCGACAGACGCGGCGCCGGCCCGGGATGCGACGGTTCCGGCCCGCATGCTCAACCCACCTGGACCTGGAGATAGAGGTCACCGCGATCGGCGCGCTGCCACACGGGCAGGCCCTGACCGCGCAGGCGGAACTTCATGCCCGTGCGGGTCGCCGCGGGGACGTCCAGGCGCAGCGGGCCCCAGGGCGTCGGCACGTTCATCGGGCCGCCCACGCGGGCGAGCTCTGCGCCGATCTCCAGGGTGCCGCGCAGGTCGGCGCCCTCGCGGACGAAGCCGGCGATCTGCACGGGCTCGAGCAGCAGGTAGAGATCGCCGGCGCCCCGGCCCATGAGGCCGTCGTTGCCCTTGCCGCCCAGGCGCATCTTGACGCCGGCGCGGGCGCCCGCGGGCACCTGCACCTTGAGCTTCTCGCGGACCACCAGGCGACCGGCGCCCAGGCAGACGCATCGGGTGTCGCCGCCGCCTACGCAGCTGGGGCAGGCCGCCGCGCGCTGGATCATGATGGCCTGCTCGCCGCCGCGCAGAACGGTGCCGAGGTCCACCGGCATGGTCAGGTAGACGTCGCTGCCGTGCGTGGGCGCGGCCTTGCGGACCTTGGCGCGCAGGCGCTGCCAGAGGCTCGGGCGGGGCGCGGCCGCGGCGACGGTGGACACGGGCACCTCGACCACCTCGGGCTGGACACTCTGCGGCTCGGCCGCGGGCGTCTGCACCATGGGGTCGACCTTGCTCTGGGCGGACTGGGGGGCGCGGCTGCCGTTCGCGGGCCGGAAGTTCGCCGCGCGGCGGCGGAACTCGGCGTAGGCCTGGGCGTGCTCCGCCTCTTCGGCGGCCGTGCGGGGCGGCGTCGTGGTCGACGCTTTCTGGGTCTGCGTCTTGGCCGCTGCGCATCGGCCGGTCAAGACGTTGTACGCCGCCGTGATCTCGGAGAAGCGAACGGAGTCGCCTCCGACCACGTCGGGGTGCAGCCGGCGGGCGAGCTTCCGATAGGCGCGCCGCACTTCGTCGAGCGGGGCGTTCTCGGGGATGCCGAGCATCTGGCTGCAGGCGGACTGTGTCAGGTCCATGAATCTCTCCGGCGCGGGTCAAACGCCTCGGAGGACCTTAAAGCATGGACCGTGCCAAGCCCGAATCGAGCGCAGCGACGCCGCAGGACCGCATGAATGGGCACATGCGGCGTTATCCGGCGAGCGCCACTATGCAACCCATTGCGCAGCCACCCCTCGGAAAGGACGCGCATCGAAGAGAACAAGTACTTTAATTTCGGGCACTTGCCATGATGTGCAACCGACTGCACACCACCTTCGAACGATTGCGCAATCGGCTGCACACTTCGTCCCTGCGGGTCGGCGCCGAATTATCCGGCGATGCCCAGCCGCTTGAGCTTGTAGAGGAGCGTGCGTCGCGAGACGCCGAGCGCTCGGGCCGCGTGGGTGCGGTTTCCGTCCGCCGCCGCCAGGGCCCGCTCGATCATCTGTCGCTCGGCGATCTCGGTGACCTCGCCCACCGTCGCGGGGAGGTCCTCCAGGTGCTCCGGCATGTCCAACCGCACGCCGGCCGGGTTCACCGCGGTCAGGCCGAGGTCCCCCGGCTCGATTTCGGCGGCATCGGCCACCAGCACGGCCTGCTCGATGGTGTGCTCGAGTTCGCGCACGTTGCCCGGCCACCGATGGGCGAGCAGCGCGCGCGCCGCCGTGCGGCTCAAGGCGCGCTCCGGCCGGTTGTGCCGCGACGCGAACCGCGCGATGAAGTGCATCGCCAGGGGCACCAGGTCCTCGCGCCGCTCCCGCAGGGGCGGCAGATGGATCGTCACGACCTTCAGACGGTAGTACAGGTCTTCGCGGAAGCGCCCGGCTTTGATCTCGGCGGGCAGGTCCCGGTGCGTCGCCGCGACGATGCGCACGTCGATGTCCAAAGGCTTGCGACCGCCGACGCGCACCACCTGTCGCTCTTGAAGCACGCGCAGCACGCGGGCCTGCGTCGTGGGCGCCATGTCGCCGATCTCGTCCAGGAACAGCGTGCCGCCGTCCGCGCGCTCGAACGTGCCGGCGCGGGCGTCCACGCCGGTCGCGACGCCCCGCTCGATGCCGAAGAGCTCCGCTTCGAGCAGTGACTCGGGGAGCGCCGCGCAGTTGATGGCCACGAAGGTCTTGTCCTTGCGCGCGCTGCGCTGATGGATGCTGCGCGCGATGACCTCTTTGCCCGTGCCGCTCTCGCCGGTGATCAGCACGTTCGCCGTCGTGTCGGCGACGCGTTCGGCCAGGCTGACCGCCGCCAGGAAGGCCCGGCTCGCGCCGACCAGACCCGGTGCCGTGGTCCGCTCGGCCAGCGCCTGCCGCAGGTTCTTGTTCTCGTTGGCCAGGGCCTCGCGGCTTCGGCTGACCTCGGAGAACAGCCGCGCGTTCTCGGCGGCCATGCCGACGGTGTTGGCGATGATCGCCAGCAGGCGCTCGTGCCGGGGCTCGAAGGCGCCGGGTAGAGAATCCGACAGGTTGATCACACCCACGACCCGGTCGCGCACCGTCAGCGGCAGGCACAGCAGGCTGGTGGGCACCACCGTCGACTCGGGCCGCGCGACGAAGCGGGGGTCCGAGGGGGCGTCGTCGAGCCGGATGAACTTGCGCGTGGCGGCGACGATCCCGGCGATGCCCTCACCCAGCGTGAAGCGCGGGTGCTCGGCGGCGACCTCGATCACGGTGGGCTCGTCGTCGTAGGCCCCCTTCCCCGCGCCGAGCACGAGGCCCGACGGGGTCACCAGCATCACCGAACAGTTCTCCGGCGAGAGGTTCTCGTGGATCAGGTCGACGGCGCGCCGGCACACGGTCCCGAGGTCCAGGCTCTCGCCGAGGGCGTCGCCGACCTGCCGCACGAGCGAGAGCTCCTCGACCTTCTCGTCGAAGCGGCCCTGGATGTCGCCCACCGCGCGGGCGTAGGCGTCGCGCTCGCGGCGGAGTCGCTCGGTCTCGCCCGCGTCATCGTTGGCGTCCATCACGCGCCCGCGATGAGGTGAACGTTGCGCAGGGCCTCGTGCAGGTCGAGTTGCAGCCGACGTACCGCCGTGCGGAGTTTGTCGGCGTTCAGCCCCAGATGCCGCCAGGCGGCGTCGTCCAGCGCCGGCATCACGCGGTCGCCGGCGAAGCCGAACCCGTACCCGCGGATCATCAGGTCGGCCACGTGCACCACCGCCGCGGAGTCCGTGAAGCGACCGGCCTTGGCCGGCTCATGGTGCCAGGCGATGGGCTCCGCCAGCGACGACGGCAGTTTCCACCGGAGCACGAGCCAATGACCGATCTCGTCGTGCGTGACCCCCAGGAGCTGCCGCTCGGCCTGCCGCACCGTGCACCGCCGCTCGACGGCGTGGGCCACGACCGCGCGATACTCGTCCTCGAGCTGCGAGGCGAGCACCATCTTCCCGATGTCGTGCATCAGCGCGGCCGCGGAGATCTCCTCGACCTTGCTCATGCCGAGCGTCCGCGCGAGCGCCCCTGCGGCCACGGCGGCCCCGTACGAGTGCTCCCAGAGGCCGTTGAGGGCGGCGTTGCGACCGGCGAAGACGTCGCTCACCGTCGTGCTCAGGATGAGGCCCTTCACGATGTCCAGGCCGAGCATCAGGAGCGCGTCGAAGACCGTCGCGATGGCGCCGCTCACGCCGTAGAACGCCGAGTTCACGAGCCGCAGAATCCGCGCACAGAGCACGGGATCGGTCTCGATGGCGTCGGCGATCTTGCGCAGCGACTCCTTCGGGCCGTCCTGCGTGATGATCTGATTGATGCGGATGACCGACTCGGGAAAGGTCGGCAAGCTCTTCAGGGCGTCCACGCGGCGCTTCAACATGCGCCGGCCGAGGTCGTCGATCAGGGCCTCGGCGGACTGCTCCGGGGCCGGTGCCGCGCGCCCGAGCAGGCTCATCGCTCCGCTCCGACGCTCTTCAGGTAGTCCAGGTAGACCTCGCGGACGGCGTCCTTGAGGGCCATCATCCGGCGGTCGGCGACCACGGTCGTGAACCGTTGCTCCAGCGCCATCAGCCAGGCGTCGGGCTCGGGCACGATCTCCCAGACGCCGAGGCGCGGATCGTCCTCGACCTCGACCGTGCGAACGCCGAGGTCGTTGAGCATGCTCAGGTGGCGAGCCGCGAGCACCGTGCCCCGCCCCAGGAGGGGCAGGCCATCCGGCGTGAGGACCGGATTCGCCAAACGCGCGCCGGGGCGCGCCACGTGGGTCAAGAGACGGACGGACATCGGGGCGAGTGTATCGGTTAACGCCCCGCGGCGAAATCCCCGCCGCGGGTGCGTCGCCGGACGCCTCGGTCAGTGGCGCTCGTCGCCGTTCTGGTCGACGAAGGCGTCGATGATCTCCGCCTGACGCGGCGAAAGGTCGACGAAGCGCAGGCCGACGCCGCGCCGCGTGTTGCGACCGTGCACGACCACGGCCTCGGCCCAGATGATCTCGTCCGTGCCGGGCACCATGAACTCGAGCGAGATCCGGGCGCGCGGCGGCGTCTGCGGCTCGAGGAGCCGATGAAGGTACAGGCCCTTGCGGCTGATGTCCTTCGTGCGCGCCAGGTGCGGCACGCCGTTGATCATCTTGTTGACGTAGAAGTCGACGGGAACACGGGTTTCCTGTCGCGCCTGAGTCCGGGCGGCTTCCATGATGCGCCTCCGCTGGGTTGTCCTACCTTGTACGATAGAGACATACCCGCGGGCGTCAATCTTTCTCCTCGCCGCGACCGACGAGGTTCTCGACGGACTGAATCGTCAGCAGGTTGGTGGTGCCGGAGCGACCCGTCGGCACGCCGGCCACGACGGCGATCATGTCCCCGCGGGCGAGCTGTCCCTCCTCGACCATGGCCTCGCACGAGCGGCGCACCACGTTCTCCATGCGCCCGTACATGCGCATCGTGACCGCGTAGACGCCGTAGCTGAGCGTGAGCCGCCGCGCGGTGCTCAGGTCCGGCGTGGTCACCAGGATGGGCACCGGCGGCCGGTAGCGCGAGATCCGCAGGGCCGTCGCCCCGCTCGTGGTGGGCACGATGATGGCGCGGACCTTGAGCTCCGTGGCGGCGAGGAACGCGCCCTTGCAGATGAGCTCGGAGACCTCGGACGCGCGGGCACCGCCGGGGAGCTTCATGGACGTGCGCGCGGTCTCGCGCTCGGCGAACTCGGCGATGCGCCCCATCGTGCGCACGGCGTCGATGGGGTACTTCCCCACCGTGGTCTCCTGCGAGAGCATCACGGCGTCCGTGCCCTCGAAGATCGCGTTGGCCACGTCGGACGTCTCGGCGCGCGACGGCCGCGGGTTGCGGGTCATGGACTCGAGCATCTCCGTGGCGACGATGACCGTCTTGCCCGCCTCGCGGCAGGCGTCGACGATCTGCTTCTGCACCACCGGGACTTCTTCAAGGCGGATCTCCACGCCGAGGTCGCCGCGGGCCACCATGATGCCGTCCGCCAGGGCGATGATCTCGGCCAGGTTCTTCACGCCCAGTCGGCTCTCGATCTTGGCGATGATGGCCGTGCGGCCGCCCTCGCGCTCGATGATGTCGCGGATCTGCCGGACGTCGTCGGGCTCGCTCACGAAGGACGCCGCGATGAAGTCCGCGCCCTGCCGCACCGCAAACCGGATGTCCGAGGCGTCGCGCTCGGACATGAACGGCAGGCCCAGGCGGGCATCGGGGATGTTCACGCCCTTGCGTGACTTGATGGTGCCGCCCCGGACGACCCGACAGTGGATGTCCTCGTCCACGATGTCGACGACCGACAGCTCGATCTGGCCGTCGTCGACGAGCACGACGGAGCCCTGGTCCAGCACCCGGGACAATGAAGGATGGGTCACGCGCAGCAGGCCCGGCACGGAGGGGCCCGAGTCGCCGCGGATGACCAGCAGGTCGTCCTGCTCGACCGTGAAGGGCGCCTCGACCTCGGCGGTGCGGATCTCTGGCCCCTTGGTGTCGACGAGGACGCCGACACGGTCCGAGATCGTCCGCAGGTCGGCGATCACGCCGGCGGCCTCGTCCTGCCCCGAGTGGCTCATGTTGATGCGGACGACGTTCATGCCGGCGTCGATGAGTTGCCGCATCATCTCGGGCGAGCGCGTGGCCGGCCCGATGGTGGCGATGATCTTGGTCTTGCGCACGAAATCCCTCCAATGGCGTAGCGTAGGGAGACGCTCGAGTCGGTGACGGTCTGACGTTTGCGCCACAGGAACACGAAATTGCGACGCTTCAAAGCTCTGACGCGACCGCTGGGCGCGTTTGTCGCGGCCCAAGCCGGGACGTCGGCCGGGCTGGCCGTGGCGGTCGCAGCGGTGGCGGCGCTGGCGGCGGCGGTGGACGGACACGCGCCGGAGCCCGTCGCGCTCTTGCGCTCGAGCCTCCCCGCGGCGGGGCTCGGCGGCCTGGCGTTCACGCTCTCGCGCTGGCGACGCGAACGAGCGGACGTCGCCCTTTCGGCCTTGGGTCTGCGGCCCGCGGTCGTCCTGCTCGTCGGCGCGTTCCTGGCGGGCGCCGTGTGCACGGCGCGGCCCGAGCGCACGGCGGTCGCCCCGGGTTCGACGCTCGAGATCAGCCCGACGCAAGTCGTCGCGCGGGTCGACGGACGGACGCTGAGCGTCGACTTCACGGCGTCCCCGCCGCGTCGCAGCGATCTGGGGCGAGCGTGGGACGCCCTCCCCGCCGCCACGGGTGAGGCGTTCGCCGCCTCGGCTGGATCCGCGCCTGGGGTGCTCTGGTGGGCCCTCGCCGGTGGTCTCGCCTGGGCGCTGGCGCGGGGGCAGGGCCCGGGCCTCGGCCGCACGCTGGCCACCCTCGGCGGTGTCATCGCAGGGGCGTGGGCCTTGGGCCTCTGACCGCCGCGCGGGGGACCCTCAGGCCGAAGCGTCGGCGTCGCAGAGCGCCGTGAGCTCGACGTGGGCGTTGTAGTCCGGCACGAACCCGTGTGGGTCGATGCGGTCGTGGGGCAGGAGCGCGTTGGCCTCGGGCCAGTGCATCTGCACGTTGCCCGGGTGGATCGGCGCGATGTGGATCCGCGCCACGGCGGTACCGTAAGCGCTCGTGACCCGGACGCGCGCTCCGTGGGCCAACCCGCGGGCCGCGGCGTCCTCGCTCGCGATGAGCAGCGCGTCGCGCCGCGCCCCCGTCAGGGGGTCGTGATCGGCCTGCACCATGCTGTTGAACTGCTTGCCGCGCCGCGTCGCCAGGGCCAGCGCCCCGTGGGCCAGCGGCCGCTCCGGCGCGGTCACGGCCCACAGGCGCGCCTTGCCCCCGGGCAGCGGAAACTGGCCGTCCGCGCACAGATGGCGGCCGCCGTACTGCACCTGATCCCCGCCCCGCGCGAGCGTCTCGATGCCGGCGTAGGCCGGCACGGCGAGAGCGATCTCGGCACGGATGGCCGCCCCGTCGGCGAAGTCCAGCAGGTGTGCGCGCTCGGGAAACGCGGCGCGGGCCAGGTCGAGCACGATGCGCCACTCGCTGCGGGCCTCGGCGACGTCGTGCCCCGGGATGTGCGGGCTGAAAAGGATGCGGCGCTCCGTCGTCGTCTCCGTGCCGCCCCCCTCCTGCTCGTAGCGGGTCCGGGCCGGGAGCACCCAGACCTCCTCCAAGGGCTCGACGAGCATCTGACGCGTCAGCACGATGTCCTGGTGAATGCGGACGGGCACGCGCGCGAGCGACGCCTCGACGAGATCCGGCTGCGGGAGCGTCTCCAGAAAGTTTCCGCCCACCGAGTACAGAACGTCGAGGCCGTCGGCGGCGGCCGCCTCGATCATCCCGACCGTGTGCATGCCCGGGCCCGGGGGTACGGGGAATCCCCAGAGCGCCTCGAATTGGCCGCGCGCGGCGGCGTTCTTGAGGGGCAGGCCCCCAGGGAGCGCGGAGCAGTAGGCGCCCATCTCGGCTCCGCCCTGAACGCCGCTGTGACCCCGGATCGGCATGAGCCCGGCGCCATCGTGCCCGACGAACCCGCGGACGAGGCCCAGATTGCACAGCGCGGCGACCGTCTCGGCGCCGTGCCCGTGCTGCGTGAGGCCCATGCTCCACACGAACACGACCCGCCGCGAGGTGCCGACGAGGTCGGCGAAGGCCTCGATCTCGGCCCGCGACGCGCCCGAGCGCTCGACCAGCGTGTCGAGGTCCATGGCGGCCAGGCCGGCCACCCAGGCGTCGTACCCCTCGACGTGGGCGTCGACGAAGGCCCGATCCACCAGGCCCCGCGCGACGATCAACTTGGCCACCGCGCACAGGAACGCCATGTCGCCGCCCGTGTGCACGCGAAAGAAACGCTCGGCGATCTCCGTGCCGAACACGGCGGACTGCGCGTCCGAGGGCACCCAGTACTTGCGCAGGCCCGGCTCGTCGAACGTGTTCACGGCGAAGACGCGCGCGCCCTTGCGGCGCGCCTCGAGCAGGTACTTCAGGGCGACGGGCTGGTCGTTCGCCGGGTTCGACCCGAAGAAGACGACGGCTTCGGCGTCCATCCAGTCGCGGTAGCTGCAGGTGCTCGCCGCCACGCCGAGCGTGTGGCGCATGGCGACCGTGGACGGGCTGTGGCAGAGGCGCGCGGCGTTGTCCAGGTGCGGGCTGCCCAGGAACCGCCAGGCCTTCTGCATCGTGTAGTAGACCTCGTTGGTCAGGCCCCGCGAGGTCAGGAAGAGCGCCATACGGTCCGGATCCGTCGCGCGCAGTCGGGCCCCCAGGCGCTGCACGGCCTCGGGCCACGTCACGCGGGTGAAGCCGCGCTCGCCGCGACGTCGCACCATGGGCCACCCCAGGCGTCCGAGCGCCCGCAGCGACTTGCTGTCCTGGGCCTGGAGCGCCGCCACGTCCGTCATGCACGTGGGGTCCATCGGGTCCATCGTGTTCAGCCGCAACAGGTTCAGGCGCACGAGGCACAGGTGCGTGCCGTCGATCGTCCAGTCCTTCAAACCGGACGTGCCGAGCGCGCAGCCGTCGCAGACCCCCTGGCTGAGGAGCTTCCAGGCGTAGGCCGGGTGCTCCCGGTTGTGCCAGGCGATCTTCAGCATCTCCAGATAGTGGTTCGGCTTGCGCTCGCCGAGCCCGAACGGGAACCCCATGCGCCCCCTCAGAACGGCTGGTCGGCGTGGACGAGCAGGCTCCACGCAACGCTCAGGAGCTCGTCGTCCGGCGTGATGAGCCGCGGTGAACGCGTCGTCGCGTCCGAGAGCGGATGCACCGCGATCTGGTTGTTGACCAGCCCCACCATGACGGGCTCGGTCTCGCCGGTCAGGGCCTGATCCGCTGCGGCCACGCCCAGGCGGCTGGCCAGCAGGTTGTCGAAGGCGGTCGGGTGCCCGCCGCGGGCCAGGTATCCGATCGTGTTGAGCCGCGCCTCCAGAGGACGGCCGAGGGCCTCGCGGATCTGCGCGTCGTCTTCGATCAGACGCACGAGCTCTTCGCCCAGGCGGGGGCGACCGCTGACCTTCCGGACCCCCTCGGCCATCACCACGATGATGTAGCGATAGTCCAGGCGGGCCGCCGTGCGGATGCGCTCGAGCACCTGCTCGGGGTCGTAGGTCTCGGGCACCTCGGGCAGCATGATCGTCACGGCGCCGCCGGCGATGCCGGCCGAGAGGGCGATCCACCCGCTGGTGTTGCCCATGACCTCGAGGACCGCACACCGGCGATGACTGTCGATGGTGTCGCGGAGCTTGCGCAGGGCGTCCACCGTGTTGTTGAGCGCCGTGTCGAAGCCGATGCTGAACTCGGTGCCCCAGATGTCGTTGTCGATGGTCGCCGGCACGCCGACGACGCGGAGCGGTGTCCGGAACCGCTCCTGATAGGCATTGGCGATGGACGCGCAGCCCTTGAAAGAGCCGTCGCCGCCGATGACGACGATCGCATCGAGCCCGAGCTGCCGGAGATTCACGACCGCCGTATCTTTGATCTCGCGCTGGCGGAGCAGCCAGGTCTCCCGGTCGGGGCCCTGGAGCGAGTCGGGCGGATCGGCGAGCTCGACGAGGCGGCCGGTCCCGATGAAGGTGCCGCCGCGGTGGATGATGTCGCGAACGCGGGTCCGGTCGATGTTCCGGTCGAAGTTGACCTCGAGGCGGCCCGCCAGGCCGTTGAGACCCTCGCGGAAGAGGACGACCTCATTGTCCGGCGAGATCATCTTGACGCGGCGGAAGACCGCGCGGATGGCCGCATTCATGCCGGGGGCGTCGCCGCCGCTCGTCAGGATCCCTACGCGTTTCTTGGGCATTCGGTGCACCTCCGGGGCAAGTCACGGGGGCGTCGCCGATGCCGCGCGTCGACCGGTCGGCATCCCTCCACCCGGGTTCGCGAGTAGCATGCCCGGAGCCCCGCCGCAATCTTGACACCCGGAAGCGAGACCGCCATATGATGCGATGCCACCGAGTCCGGGCGAAGGAGACGTATGTTCGCGGTCGTGATCAATGAGAAGGGCGGACAGCCCCGCCGGCAGGAGTTCCAGAAGAGCGAGGTCACCATCGGCCGCGTTCAGGGGAACGACATCATCCTGCCCAAGCAGAATGTCTCCAAGCGCCACAGCCGCATCGTCGTCAAGGACGGCAAGTTCATCATCGTCGACCTGAAGTCGACGAACGGCACTTACGTCAACGGCCGCAAGATCGCGTCCCCGATGGTCATCAAGTCCACGGACAAGATCTACATCGGTGACTTCATCCTGACCGTGGATTCCATCGAGGGCAGCAGCAACCTCGACGTGGGCGATCTCGCCTCGCCGATGCCCGCCGCGCCGTCGGCCCCGACGCCCGTGCCGGCCGCTCCCCCGGCCCCGGTCGCCGCCGAGCCCCCTCGCCCCAAGCCCGCGCCCCCG
>CAINDO010000365.1 GCA_903847385.1 uncultured Myxococcales bacterium | reverse complement strand
GCCGCGGCCGCCGCGCCCGCCCCGGCCATGGCCCCCGCCGCGCCGCCGCCCCCGCCCGCGGAGGCCGTCGCCTCGAACGAGCGCTCGGCCGACAAGGAGAGCGCGCCGATGGCCAAGAAGGCCAAGGCGGACGACTCCGCCCGCACGAGCCCGCTGGAGCTCGCCCGCATGGCCCGCAAGGTCCACCAGTGGCGCGAGGCGGCCCGGCGGTACGAAGAGTTCATCGACCGATTCCCCAACCACGCCGAGCTGCCCGCGGCGCTGTTCGAGACGGCCGAGACCTACGAGCGCCTGGGCGAGACGGCCCGGGCCATCGAGCTCTACCGGTTGGTGGCGCGCAACGGCGGCGGCCTCGGCGACCGCGCGCAGGACCGCATCTCGGAGCTCGAGGGCAAGCGCCGCAAGCAGGCCGCGCCGGCAAAGCCGAGCCCGCAGGCCGCGCCCGCCAAGGACTTCGAGGCCGAGGCCCCCAACGCCGCCGAGCGCAAGTAGGCGTCAGGGCGCTTCAGGGCGCCGGAACGCCGGTGCCGTCGGTCGGCGGCGGCGGCGCCCGCAGCGAGGCGGTGACGGGGTCCCAGCGGCCGACGACCTCGAGCATGCGGTCGTGGAGCCGCCAGACCTCCCAGGCCTTGCCGGGCACGTCGTTCATCAGGATGCTGAAGGCCGCCGGGCTGCCATCGGCGAACTGTGTGTACCCCGACAGGGCCACCACGCCGTCCAGCGTGCCCGTCTTGACCCGCAGCGCGTAGGGCAGCGCCGCGCGAGCGCGCCGCGCCATCGTGCCGTCCACGCCGCCGATGGCCAGGGACGCCTCGTACTCGGGCAGGTAGGGCCGCCGCGTCTTCATGTAGACCAGGACCCGCACGAGATCCCTCGTCGACATGCTCGTGTCGCCGAAGAGCCCGGAACCATTGGCCAATTTGATGCCGTCCCGCCCCAGATCGACGTGGGCGAAGTCCAGGACCTCCGTACGGCCGGCGTCCCAGTCTCCGCGGCCGCGACGCGCGGCGCCCAGGGTGCGCAGGAGCTGTTCCGCCATGAAATTATTGGAAAATTTGTTCACGTCGCCCACGAGCGCGCCCAGGGGCCGGGACTCGATGCGGCCGAGCAGCACCGTGCCCGCCGGCGCCTTGCCGACGACGACCCGCCCGCGCACCGGGATCTTCAGGTCGGCGAGCAGCTTGCGGGTCGCCATGCCCAGAAAGATGGCCGGGTTCACGATGCGCCGCCGCGTGATGAACGGCCCGCCGTCGAGCGTGAGGCTGCCGGAGATGCGCGCCACCACGCGGTCCCCGTCCGGCTCGACGATCACGTTGAGGCGCGGTTTCCCCTTGGCGCGGGTGCGCGCCGTGCTCTCGATCTTCGCGTAACCCGAGTCCGGCGCGACGCGCACCACCACCGGCTCGCCGGCCTTGGCGCCCGGGGCGATGTGGAGCACGAGCTGGTTGAAGTTCAGGCTCGCCGCCCCGGACGGCGCGCGGAACGCCTCGTCCGTCGTCTGGGCGTCGAACCCCGGCGGCGTGTGGTCGCCGGTGAAGAAGCTCTCGTCGATGACCAGGTCGCCGGCGACCTCGGTCAGGCCGTTGAGGCGGGCCTCGTCCACCAGTTTCCAGAGCGACTCGGTCAGGAACGAGGGGTCGCCCCGGCCGATGAGATAGAGCGTGGGCGCCACGCCGTTCGTGAGGCTCGGCGCGGCCAGGTCCGTGGCGAACGTGTAGGCCGGCCCCAGCCGCGACAGCGCCGCGGCCGTGGTGAGCAGTTTCGTGTTCGAGGCCGGGTGCACCCGGTCGTCCGCGTGGTAGCCGAACACCGGCTCGCCGCCGCCGGCGGGCACCACCAGCACGCTGACCTTCGCCCCGGCCAGGGCCTTCTCGGCCAGGATCGGGGCGAAGGCGGCCTGCACCGCCGGCGCGCCCGTCGCACCGACCAGCGGCGGGGCGGTGTCCGGCGCGGCGGCGCGGGGGGTCAGGGGGGCGAGCAGCAGGAGCGCGAGGGCGAACCGGGAGAGGCGTCGGACCATGCGCGCATCTTGCCCGCGCCCCGGGGCGCGCGCCACGCCGAATCGGCCCCGGCCGTCGACGCCCTTGCGGCCGAGCGGGCCGCTCCCGCATCTTTGCGCCGTGGACTCCCTTCGCCCCGTCTTCCGCTGGCTCCTGATCATCGGCCTCATCGGCGCCGCCGTGAAGTACTACGGCCCCGGCGGCGGGGGTCCGCCCACGGGTGCGCCCGCCCCGGCCATCAGCGCGCCGGTCCTCGGCCAGGCCGCGCCCTTCGAGCTCACCGCCCACCGCGGGCGCACCATCGTGCTCGACTTCTGGGCCACCTGGTGCCCGCCCTGCCAGCGCACCCTGCCCGCGCTGCAGCAGTTGCACGACCACTACAAGGGCACGGACGTGGACGTCTTCGCCGTCAACACCGACTCCCCGGACGCCGGCCGCGATCGCCTCGTCGGCGAGTTCCTCAAACGGCGCGGGTACGGCTTCCCCGTCATCCTCGACGGCGGGGCCATCTCCCGCGACTACCGCATCCAGGCCATCCCCACGCTGGTCATCATCCGGCCCGACGGCCGCGTCGAAGAGGCCCACGTGGGCCTGCTCGACGATGATCCCAAGGCCATCTTCCTCGCCATCTCCGAGATGATCGAGGCGGCCCGGAAGACGCCCGCCGGAGCCTGACGGCCTACTTGCCGTCCTTGAGGCGCCGCGCGATGCGCTGGTGCTCGCGGTTGCCGAGGACCTCGCGGGCGTGGGTGCGATCCACCGTGCGGACCACCCGGAAGTGGCGGGCCTTGAGGTCGCGGATGCGGTTGAACGACCGCTCCCAGAGGTGCTTCGGGTAGTTGCCCGTCTCGGCCTCTTTGAGCAGGGTCTCCAGCACGGCCACCTGGCGGTCGATGCTGTGGCAGACCAGGAAGAGGTCGAGCCCCGCCTCGAGGCCGAGCAGCGTGGCGCCCTCGATGGTGTAGTTGTCGACGACGGCCTTCATCTCCATGTCGTCGCTCACCGTCAGGCCCTTGTAGCCCAGGTCCATGCGCAGGAGGTCCTGCAGGATGGCCCGGCTCAGGGTGGCGGGGTGCTGCGGGTCGATCTTGGGGTACTTCACGTGCCCCGTCATGACCAGGTCCAGCACCGGCGACTTGTGGAACGCCGTGTGGAACGGCACCAGCTCGACGGACTTCAGCCGCTCCATGTCGGCGTCGCTGTAGGCCATCTCGAGATGGCTGTCCTGCTTCGTGTCGCCGTGGCCGGGGAAGTGCTTGCCACAGGCCACGACGGAGTTGTCGTGCAGGCCGCGGATGACCGCGCGCCCCAGGCTGGCCACCTGCTGCGGCTGATTGGAGATCGCGCGCCGCCCGATGACCGGGTTCTGGGGGTTGGTGTTCACGTCCAGCACGGGCGCGAAGTTCAGGTTGAACCCGGCGGCCGTCAGCTCGCGGCCGACGACGGCGCCGACCTCGTAGGCCAGCGACACCGAGGCCACCTGACCCAGGTGGGCCATGTCCGGGAACACGGTGAACGGCTTGGGCAGCCGGTGGACCAGCCCGCCCTCCTGATCGACGCCGATGAACGGGGGCACGCCGCCGCCCATCGCCCACAGGGATTCGGTGAGATCGAGCACCTGCTCGAAGGACTGGAGGTTGCGCTTGAAAAGGATGAAGCCGCCGAGGCCCCATTCTTCATCGAGCCGCAGCAGCTCCTGGGGGACGCGCGTGCCGTCGAAACCGACGATCAACCGTTGGCCAATGCGTCGTTTGAGGGTCCGCAGATCCGACATGAGCGCTCCGTGCGAGCAGGCGGTCAAAACACTGTGAGGATGACGGGAAGGGCGGACTGAAGCCGGAATTCCCGAAAATCGGGCGTCGCAACCTAACAGGCGACGAGAATCGTGACAAGCCGAGAATCGCCCAGGCGCCGTTAAAAAGGCCTTGACCGCCCGGCGGCGTCTCCCTATCATGCCGCGGTCCCTGGGGCTGTAGCTCAGCTGGGAGAGCGCTAGAATCGCACTCTAGAGGTCAGGGGTTCGATCCCCCTCAGCTCCACACTCTCGAAAAACCCGCCGACGACCTCGGCGGGTTTTTTCGTTTCCGGGCCCCGATGCGTCGCGGCCGGTCGCCGGGCCGGCCCGCTTCTTGACAGCGGGCGCGCGCCGACCCTACGCTCGCGCCTCGCCTGCTTGACGTTCGGCTCCTCGGAGGCCCCCCATGTCCGCCCCCTGCCGGAAGGCCGCCCTCGGCCTGTTTGTCTCGAGCCTGCTCGCCCCGGGCGCGGCCCTCGCGCTGGACAACGATCCGGCGCTGCGCGGCTTCGCCGACTGCGATGGCAACGGCGTGTGCAAGGGCAACCAGTCGCTCTTCCGCAACTACGTGCGCGAGATGGGCATGGCCATGGCGCCCAAGCTGCTCGCGCCCGCCGAGACCCTGGGCATCAACGGCTTCGCGCTGAGCCTGGGCGAGTACTCCGTCACGAACATCCGCGAAGACAAAGAGTACTGGGCCCGCGGTACCGAGCAGACGCTGGCGGAGACCACGGCCCACGAGCAGGCCCCGGACATCAACGGCGAGGCCGCCCCCCCGGGCGTGCTGCACACCGTCGACTTCCGCGTGCGCAAGGGTCTGCCCTACAGCCTCGAGCTCGGCGGTTCGTTCACCTACCTGGTCGACAGCGAGTTCTTCGCCTTCGGCGGCGAGCTCAAGTGGGCCCTGAACGAGGCCGTCGACCAGCTCCCCATCGACTTCGCCGTCCAGGCCGCCGTGAACCGCTGCTTCGGCTCCACGGAGCTCGACCTGACCACGGTCGGCCTGAACCTGATCCTGAGCCGGGGCTTCGGCGCCGGCGGTGTGGTCAACATCGCGCCGTACATGGCCTACAACCCGGTCTTCGTGTTCGCCCGCTCCGGCGTGCTGGACGCCACCCCCGGCTTCGACGAGGCCAAGAACGCCCAGGACGTGGGCAGCGCCTTCGTGCTCGAGAAAGAGGACGTCACCCTCCACCGCTTCGTGCTCGGCGCTCGCTTCGTCACGGCCGCCCTGAGCATCACGCCGGAGATCGTCCTGACCCAGGGGCTGCAGAACTACAACGTGCAGCTCGGCCTGGATTTCTGATTCGACGCAGAAAAAGGTCCCTCCATGGCCTTTTTCTGCACCGCTTCGCCGTAGTGAATTCGGCTCCGCTCCCGGAATCATTCGACTTTTCCACAGTCTCTATGATTCCGCCGGGCCATCCTGGCCCGGGCCGCGGCTCACCCGTCGTCGGGTGGGTCCAGCGACACCAGGCCCAGGTGGGCCTCGATGCGGTCCAGGCGGTCGTGCAGTCGCTGCAGGTCGCGCTGCAACTGGTGGATCGTGTGGCCGGGCACCAGGCTCTTCATGCGCTCGTCGAGCCGGGCCTGGGCCTCTTCGACGGCCTGGGTCTTCTGGTCGACCCAGGTCTGGATCTGATGCCGGGTCTCCACGGCGCGCTCCTCGCCCTGCCGCAAAAGGCGCGTGACGGAGTCCTCGACGTTGACCCGCAGGGTGTGCACGGGCTCGGTGAGCTTGCGCTGCAACAGCTCGCCGCTCTGCTCGAGGAGGCCGCGCAACGAGCGCCCGCCCCGGTTCTGGCGCTTCTCCTCCTCGACGAGGATCTGCGCCAGGGTCACCGACGTCAGGTCCTCTTTGGACTTGTTGTCGATGATGCGGATCTCCTCGCCCGTCCGCAGGAGCTCGGCGATCTCCTCGAGCGTGATGTAGCAGCTGCGACTGGTGTCGTAGAGCTTCCGGTTCGCATACCGTTTGATCACGCGTGGTTCGGTCGACATCGATACCTCGGGCACTACTGGACCGGGCGAAGCGATGGCAAGATCGCGATTCCACGGAGGAACTGTCAAGACCCTCGGGCGAAAGGGCTTGATGCCGCCCCCTGGCGGTGACAGGCTTCGGGCCCGGAGTCGCCGAACGATGCTCATCGTCTGCCCCCACTGCCAGGCGCGCTACGAGTTCCCCGCCGAGCAGATGGGCGGCGAGGTCCTCCGCGTGCGTTGCAGCGCCTGCGGCCACGTGGCGACCCTGCTGCCGGACGGCTCCACGCAGAACCCCACGCCCCAGGCCCGGGGTGTGGACGACGACGCCCCGGCGCTCTCCGGCTACTCGGTCATCCAGAAGCGCTCCCGCGCGCCCCAGGCCGCCCCGCCGGTCGTGTCCGCGCCGCCGCCCGCCGTGATGCCCTCGGGCCTGCCCGAAGATCCGGACGCCTTCGCCGTGGCCCCCCGCGCCCCGGCCCCGGCCTGGGAAGAGACGGACAGCCTGCCGCCGGATCCGCTGGCGGACTTCGGCCCCCCGGCGGCCCCCGACGAGCCGGCCATCTCGCTGCCGCCCACGGCCCCGCGCGACCCGCGGCGCAACCCGAACGCCCCGTCCACGCTCCGCACGCTGGACGACGAGCCCGTGCCCCTCTCCTCGCCGCCGAAACCGAACCCGGTGAGCATCGGCGGCCGCGACGAGCGGGACCTGGAGATCGAGCCCTCGATCATCATCGACATGGAGTCCATCGGGGACGAGACGCCGCCGCCCGCTCCGGCCGCGCCCGCCCGCGCCGCGCCCCCCCCCGATCCCGCCCGCCGACTGGACGCGAGCGTGTCGGACCTCGCGCTGGACATCCCCACGGTGCCGCGCCGCTCCGTCGGCCGCTTTTTCTTCTCCGTGCTGGTCTTCGGGGTGGCCGGCCTGGTGTTCTTCGTCTGGGCCCGCAACGACTTCGGCGATGTGTTCAAGGATCCCGCCCGCGCCGTGGGCCGCGCCTTCGGCACCGCGCCGATCACCGCGCCGCCCACCCGCCCGCCGGTGGTGGTCGAGCCCCCCGCCGCCGAGGGCCGCATCGAGATCACCGAGGTCGCCCTGCAGGCGCTGCCCAAACGCGGCAGCGGCCTTCTGCTGCGCGGGCGGGTGAAGAACGCCACCACGGTCAAGCAGGGCGCCATCACCCTCCGGGCCATGCTGCTCAAGGACTCGCTGCCCCTGCGTGAGCGCACCGTCCCCTGCTGCGACGACCTCGACCTGGCCGCGGCGCAGGCCGTCGCCCAGACGCCGAACCATGCGCACCTGAGCGCCAAGATGAACAACCTGGGCGCGGTGCAGCTCGGCCCGGGCGAGTCGCGGCCCTTCTCGATCGTCTTCCCGGACGCGGGGGACCTCGCCCCCGCCGCGCTCGTCCCGCTGGTCGAGGTCAAGTTCAGCGAGATCGTCCGCACGCCGTGACGACCGTCGAACGCCTCCTGCGCCGGCTGGCCGCCGTGCCGGACGTGTCCATGCGGGTCGCGCTCTGGCGCGAGTTCTTCGACCGCGAGCCCCCCGACACGCTCCTCGCCGCGGTGGTGGCCACGCTCGAGGGCACGGACGCCCGCCGAGACGACGCCCGGCTGGCCTACCAGAGCCTGGGTGAGTTCATCGACTCGCTGCGGGGTCGGGCTTACGAGCCCCGACGCGCGCTCTACGAGGCGGCGCGGCTGGCCGAACAGGAGGCCGTCTGCCGGCTGCTGCTCACGCCCCCCCCGGCCAAGGCGGCCACCGCGGCCGAGCTGCGCATGGACATCACCGCCGGCGACCGCGAGCTCACCCTGGGCGAGCGCCGCTCCCTGGCCCGCAAACCCGACCGCGCGCTGCTCCTGCGGCTCATCGCCGATCCCGATCCCGGCGTGATCGAGAACCTGCTGCAGAACCCCCACGTCACCGAGCCGGACGTGGTGCGCATGGCCAGCCGCCGCCCCATCGCCGCGGCCTCGCTGCGCCTGGTGTTCAAACACCCGCGCTGGGGGCGCATGCCCGGCGTGCAGCGGGCGCTGGTCTACAATCCGTACACGCCCACGGAGATCGCGCTGGGCCTCTTGCCCCTGCTGGACACGCCGATGCTGCGCGAGGTCTCCCGGGAGACGGCCGTGCCCGACATCGTGCGCCGGCGCGCGCAGATCCTCGTCGACACACGCGCGCCGGGGCCCGCCGAGTCGCTCGAGTCCGTGCTCCCCGAGGAGTGAAGTTCTCCGGCGACGAGCGCTTGTGTATGCTCGGCGCCCATGCTGAAGACCTTCTCCGCCCGGCAGGTCACGGCCGACGTGCTCTCGCACCTCGAGCGCCGCCGACCCGCCATCGTGACGGACGACGAGGCCATCCGCAGCGAGATCCGGGCCGCGCTCGTGCCCGTCCGGCGCGAGTACGGCGAGCTGGACCTGCCCGTGCGCTACCTGGACGCCCTGGAGCGCGAGCTGCTGGCCACGGTGCCCGCCCGCTGGCGGCAGTGCGCGGAGCCCTTCACGGCCGACGAGGCCCGCGGCTTCGGCCTCTGGCGCGGGGGTGACATCCTCGCGCGCCTGGCCTATCTGACCCTGGGTGCGTCCATCGGCCTGTTCATCCTGAAGGCCCCGTTCATCCCCATCTGGGAGAAGTGGCTGCCCTTCGCGATGGCCGGCGGCGCCTGGTGGCTGCCGGACCTGCAGATCGGCTTCCACCGGCGTCGCTATGCGCGCCAGCTCGGTGAGATCGTGCTGCAGATGGACCAGGCGCAGCGCCAACTGGAGCGCCAGATCACCACGGAGGACGTCCTGGCGGGCACGGGCGCGGCCGCCGAACTCTCCGGCGTGGACCGCCTCCGCGCAAACGCCGCGGTCACCGCCACGTCTCCTGCACAGACACAGCGTCCGCGCGCCGCCCCGGACGCCGACGACCCCAAAACCTGACCCGCGAGGTCGACCCCATGTCCGATCCCATCACCCCCCGGATGCCCGTCACTTTCGGAAGCGTCGTCCGCGGCCTGTTCCGGGGCCTCTGGAACATCATCCGCTTCATCTTCCGCCACAAGTACCTGTGGATCCCCCTGGTGCTCATCTCGAGCCTGCTGTTCGCCTTCGGCGCCTGCACGTTCTACGTGCCGCCGGGCCACATCGGGCTCATGCAGACCATCTACGGCGCGAGCGCGGGCATCCGACCCGAGCCGCACATCGTGGGGCTTCACTTCGTCAACCCGCTCAGCGAGCGGATGCACGTGTTCCCCACCGACCTGCAGGTCATCAACTACAGCGACAACCAGGCCGAGCTGAGCGTCGAGTTTCGCAGCACGCCCTCGATCAAGATCCAGACCAGCGACGGCTACCAGGTGCAGCTCGACGTGAGCGTGCTCTACCGCATCCGCGACCCGTACAAGGTCTTCACCGAGGCCGGCCCGGGCCGCGCCTTCGAGGATCGCCTGGTCATCCCGCGGGCGGACCGCAGCCTGCGCAAGACGCTGGGTGAGCTGAACGCCGAGCAGTTCTACCAGGGCCCGCACCGCATCCAGAAGGCCCGCGAGGCCCACGAGGGCCTGAGCGCCGAGCTCGAGGGTTTCGGCATCGAGGTCGACGGCGTGCTCGTGCGTCGGTACGCCTACGACCAGAAGTACCAGGAGATCATCGAGACCCGGAAGATCAAGGACCAGACCGTCTACCTGCGGCAGGCCGAGGCCAAGGCGGCGATCGAAGAGCGCAAGCGCGACACCATCGTGAGCGAAGGCAAAGCCACGGTGGACGTCGAGGCCAGCCGCGGCGAGTCCGAGGTGCGCAAGTCCAACGCCGACGCCGACCTGTACAAACGCAAGAAGGACGCCGAGGGCAAACTCCTCGTCGAGCTGGCCGACGCCAAGGGCACGCAGCTCGAGAACGACGCCCTGCAGGGCGCCGGCTCCGAGAACATGGTCGGCCTGAAGATGGCCGAGGTGCTCGACGGCCTGAGCGTGATCGTGCTGCCCACGGACGGCGAGAAGGGCCTCAACCCCCTGGATCTGAGCAGCCTGCTGAAGAAGTTCGAGGTGCAGTGATGAACCGGCTTCTGCGAACCCTCGCGCTTCTGCTGCTCGCCTCCGGCTGCGTCTCCCAGTCCACGGACGAGACCCAGGTGGGCGTGCTCGTATGCAAGATTGGCCTCGGCTGCGCCCACCAGGGCGTGCAGGAGGACATCTACCCCCCCGGCTCCACCAACTTCTTCGCCGCGTGGATCCGCGACTGGTACGTGTTCGACACCAAGGTGCAGAACCTGGAGATGTCGGCCAAGACCACCGGCGGCGACCGCGCCGAGCGGGACGACCTGCAGTTCAAGACCACGGACGGCTCGGACGTGAGCATGGACGTGACCGTGGTCTGGGTCATCGACGCCAAGTCCGCGCCCAGCCTGCTGGAGAACGTGGGCAAGGACACGGAGGAGATCAAAGAGAAGCTGGTCCGGCCCATGGCCCGCACGCTGGTGCGCGACGTGCTCAACCGGCTCGACAGCGAGAGCATCTACAACGCCGACAAACGCTTCCAGGGCGCCGAGGATGCGCAGAAGCAGCTCGCCACCGCGCTGAGCCCCTACGGCATCATCGTGTCGCAGGTGATCCTGCACGAGCACCGGTTCCCCACCGAGTACGAGAAGATCATTCACGATCGCAAGCTGGCGGAGCAGCGCGCCGAGCAGCTCAAGAGCGAGGCCGAGGCCGCCACGCAGGAGGCCCTGCGCGACCTCGAGGGCGCCCGGGGCAAGGTCGCCTCCGACCTCGCCCAGGCCCAGGGTCAGCTCAACCGGGCCAAGCTCGAGGCGGACGCGCGGTACTACCAGAGCCAGCAGGAGGCCGAGGCCATCCTGGCCGAACGCGCCGCCAAGTCCCAGGCCATCGCCAAGCGCAACGAGGCGCTGAAGGGCAGCGGCGGCCGGGCCATGGTCAAGCTGCGCATCGCCGACGCCCTCTCCGGCAAGAAGATCGTGCTGGTGCCCGGCGGCGGTGGCGGCGGCAGCCTGCAGCGCCTGGACGTGAACAAGCTGATGGAGTGGGCACTGACCACTCCGGAAGCCACCGGCGGTGGTCAGTAGATTTGCGCCGCCGCGCGTCGCATTCCTCGCACTCCTCCCTTAGCGAAAAACGCTCCATCCAATCGTCCTGAAGCCTGACCCGCAGTGGGGTTCCCTCACTGTTGGCATAGGCGTTGCTCATCCCCCCCGTGCTGAAGATTTCCAGCTCTGCTGAAAACCACACGTAAGGGGACCCCCATGAACCGCCAGAATCTCCGTGACCGCATCGTCGCCAACGTCCGCAAGATCAACGCCCAGGTGAAGGCCCCCCAGGGCGAGGTCAAGTCGCAGTCGCCGCGCACGGTCACGCTCTTCGCCGGTTGATTTCAGCGGCACGTTGACAGCCGCGCACGGCGGGGCGAACGATGCCACCCATGCTCGTAGCGGACATCTATGAGGTTCGGGACACCTTGGCCCGGACGACGCACAGGCTCGTCGAAGACGACCTGCTCCGGGCGCGGGTGCAACGGCGCCTCGCGCTGATGTTTCCGGACGACATCGACCCGGCGGACGTGCCGCCGCCGCTCCTGATGCACCGCATCGCGCTCGCGCTCGGCCTGCCGCGCGAGCAGGCGCTGCCCCTGGCCCACGCCGGCTGTTTCTACTACGCCGCCGCCGACCTGGCGGACGACCTGGTGGACACCCCGGCGGCCCCGGCGACGGACCTCGAGGCCCGCCTGGGCGTGAACGACGTCTGCGTGCTGCTGTTCTTGTGCCAAGCGGCGCTCCTCGAGATCCCCAGCCCGCACATGCCCGCCCTGGCCTCGCTCTTCGCGCGATCGGGGCTCGTGATGGCCGGCGGGCAGGCCCGGGATCTGGCCTTCTCGGACACCCTGGACGCCGGCGATCCCATCGCCATCGCCCGGGGCAAGACGGGCGGCGAGCTGGCGGCGCTGGTGGCCGCGCCCATCGTGCTGGCCGGCGGCGCGCCGGGGCCGTGGCTCGACTTCGGCCGCGCGCTCGGCACGCTGCTCCAGGTCTTCACGGACTATCTCGACCTCTTCGCCAAGGAGACGAGCGACGACTGGCGGGACGCCAAGCCGACGCTGCCCATCCGACACGCGCTGTCGCACCCCGTGCACGGGCGCGCCGCGGCGCTGCTGCTGGCCGGGGCCCGCCACGCCGTGTCCCGGCAACAGGCGGCGCGCTTCGTGATGATCGACGCGGGCACGGCCCCCCACTACCGCACCTTCGCGGACGCGCAGCTCGCCGAGATGGACGCCGCCTGCGCCGCCGCCGGCCGGCCGGCGATCCTGGAGGCGCTCCTCGGCGAGACCCGCGAGCTCTCGCTGGCCGTCGACGACGCGCTCGCCGCCCTGGCCGAGGTGGAGTCGGCGCCCACGTTCGTCTCGCCCGAGGAAGAGGCCGCCGGCGCCCTGCGCGCCGCCCTGGCGTTCATGGCCGAGGACCCCGTCGGCGAGGAGGCCACGGAGCACCACCGCTGGGGGCTCTTCGGCCGCGCGCACGTGCAGGCCAACCTGTTCGGGCAGCTCGTGATCGCCGAGGCCCTGCGCGCCGCCGGCCGCGACAACGCCGGGTACGCCGCCGCCGCCCTCGGCCGCCGCGATCCGGACGGCTGGCGCTACTACCCCGGCTGTGGCGAGATCCCCCCGGACGCCGACCTGACCGGGCTCGCGCTGCAGGTGCTCACGGGCCCGGGGCGGCGCAACGACGCGCTCATCGCGACGAGCATCGCCACGCTGCGCGAGAACCTGACCGAGGACGCCCTCATCCCCACCTGGCTCGAGGTCGGCACGGGGCTGGCCGTGCCGCAGGGCATCGGCGAGGCCGCGGTGCCGCTGCGGTGGATCGGCGAGCGCTGCCCCGCCTCCATGGCCAACGCCGTGATGGGCTGGCACCGCGCACAGCCCGACGACCCGCACGTGCGCCGCGCGGCGGACCGTCTGGTGGCCTGGTTCGACGCGCCGGGCCCCCCGACCTCGGCCTTCTACGGGCCCGTGGTCGTGGACGCCCTCGGCCTGCTCATGCTGACGGAGTTCGGCGCCCCCGAGCACGCCGCCGTGCGCGGCCGCATCGCCGCCCGCCTCGCCGCCCGGCGCCGCGCGAGCGGGCACTTCGGCACCGTGCTGGACACGGCCTGGGCCGCCATCGCGCTGCACGCCGCCGGCCGTCTCGCCGACCCGGAGATCGTCCGGCGCGCCCTGGTGGACGCGCAGTGCGCGGACGGCGGCTACCCGGCCTGCCCGTTCTACGTGACCGTCGGCGCCCACCACGAGCCCGGCACCTACGCCTCGCGCCTCGTCACGACGGCCGTCGTCGTGCGGGCCCTCACGGCGCTCGCCCGCCCCCCGGCGGGGGGCCCGCCGTGATGGAGGCGCAGGATCCGATCCGCGCGGCGCGGACCCGCACGTTCCTGTACACGCACACGCTGCTCGCCGTGCTCGTGATCGCGGTGTCCATCTACCAGGACCTGTCCATGCCCGCCGCGGGCGCGCACCTGCCGCCGTGGCTCGGGCCGCTCGTCGGGGGCCTGTCCGGCGTCGCGGCCTACCTGGCGTTCCGGCGCTTCGGGGCGCGGCCGTGGCTGATCCCCGGCCTGCTGGCCGTCGACAGCGCCGTGCTGGTGGTCGCCAACTTCGTCCAGGGCGAGGTCGAGACGCCCTGGAGCGGCATGTGTGTGCTCATCCTGGTGATGCTGCCGCTCTTCACGGGCGGCCAACGCGCCGTGTGGGCGCTCGCGCTGTTCCAGATCGGGTTCTTCGGCGCGCTGCTGCAGCTGCGGGCGATGGGGGTGATCCCGGCGGTGTTCAGCACTACGGACTTCGCCCACGACCAGGGCTACATCTCCGGATCGATTCTGATTTTCGCGTTCGTATGCGTCGGCGGCGCCATCCTCGCCGGCCGCACCAGCGTGGACGTCCTGAACAGTCAGCGCCAGCTGCAGAGCGAGATCGACCACGCCGTGAACGCCCTGAAGGTCGCGCAGGCGCGCATCGTGCAGCAGCAGAAGATGCTCGGCCTCGCGCAGCTCACCGCCGGCATGGCCCACGAGATCAACAACCCGCTCGCGTTCACGCTCAGCAACCTGCAGAGCCTGGAGCACGACATGGCGGACATCCTGGCGCTCCAGCGCAGCTACGACGCCGCCCTGCCGACGCTGGACACCGTGGACCCGGACCAGGCCAAGGCCCTGAAGAAGCAGCGCCGGGCGCTCCACATGGACGATCCCGGCGAGGTCCTCGGTGAGCTCTTGCGCGACGCACGTACGGGCGTGCAGCGTGTCCAGGCGATCATCCAGGACCTGAAGACCTTCGCCCGCATGGACGAGGCGCCCTTCAAGCGCATCGACGCGGAGAGCCTGAAAGCGGGAATAGACTCCACCCTCAAGATGCTCAATCACGTGCTGACCGGCCGCGCGCAGCTCGTCGTCGAGCACGGTGACACGGGCGAGGTCGAGGTCGCGCCGGCCTTGCTCAATCAGGTGGTCATGAACCTCGTGCAGAACGCCGCCGAAGCCGTGGCACCCACCGGGGGGCTCATCCGGGTCTCCACGCGCCGGGCCGCGAACGACCTGGTGATCGAGGTCGCCGACAACGGCCCCGGCATCCCCGAGGACCTGCGCGACCGGGTCTTCGAGCCGTTCTTCACGACCAAGTCCGTGGGCGAGGGCACGGGCCTCGGCCTGAGCATGAGCTACCAGATCGTCGACCGCCACGGGGGACGCATCGAGATTGCCAGCGCGCCCGAGGGTGGTGCAGTCTTGCGCGTCGTGCTGCCCGCCGACGGGCGCGGGGCGGCGGGGGCGGTGTCATGAGGGGGGCGACGTGAGCGACCAGCGGGAGCGAAGCCCCCAGGGCGGCACGGACGAGGCGGACGACGTCGACGAGCGCGTCCATCGCGTCCTCGTGGTGGACGACGAGGCGATGACCGTCTCGGCCATCAAACACCAGCTCCGGCGGCGATATCAGGTCTACGGGGCGACCTCGGCGGCCGAGGGCCTCGAGATGATGGCCCGCCACGACTTCTCCGTGGTGATCTGCGACGAGCGCATGCCGGTCACCGCCGGCCACCAGCTCCTGGCGCGCATCTCGGAGCGCTGGCCCAACACGGCGCGCATTCTGATGACGGCCTACGCCGACCTCCCGGCGTTGATCCGCGCCGTGAACTACGGGCAGATCTCGGCCTACGTCTCCAAGCCCTGGAACCCGGACGAGCTCGCGCTCGTGGTCGAGCGCGCCGTGACGATGCGGGAGCTCGTGCGCGAGAAGCAGCGCGTCGACCGCGAGCTCAAGGACGCCAACGACCACCTCAAGCGGGTCATCGGTCGGCTGCGCGACTTCACGCACGCCGTCGCCCACGACCTGCAGGAGCCGCTGCGCACGATCACGGCCTACGCGTCCATCCTCGAGGAGGACCTCGGCCCCACGCTCGACGCCGAGCCGCGCCAGTTCATCGATGGCATCTCGCGCTGCTCGGGCCACCTGCGGGCGCTGATCGACGACCTGCTCCTCTTCAGCGAGGTGGAGCGTCTGCCGCTGCGACACCGCCACGTCAGCCTGGACGAGATCGTGCGTCAGTCCATCTCGATGCTGGACGGCGCGTTGGCCGGTCAAGCGGCCGAGGTCGTCGTGCAGGGCGCGCTCCCGCTCGTCAACGGGGACGCCAACCGCCTCACGGTTCTGTTCCAGAACCTGATCTCCAACGGGCTCAAGTTCAACCGGAGCCCGCATCGCCGCGTGGAGATCGCGCCGGCGCCGGCCCCCGCCGGACGCCTCGCGGTGGTGGTGCGGGACAACGGCATCGGCATCCCGCACGAGCACCACGAGCGCATCTTCCAGATCTTCCACCGCCTGCACAGCAAGGCGGAGTACCCCGGCACCGGCGCCGGCCTGGCCATCGCCCGGCAGGTCGCCGAGGTGCACGGCGGCACGCTCACGCTGGCCCCCACCGAGGGGGCGGGCACCACGTTCCGCCTGGAGCTGCCCGCCGTCAGCGCGGGGTGATGCTCAGCGTGTAGGGGCCGCGATCCGGCGACGGACCGCCCGTGTGGCCGTCCACAATCAGATAAACTTCCTCACCGGCGGTGAGGTCGAAGGTAATCTGGCTCATCGGCGGGTAGGCGCCGTCGTCGTTGCAGCTCACGGACGCCGCGTCCAGGCAGGTCGCGCGCGAGGAGAGCACCGTGTCCCACTTGGGCGAGGTGCTCTCCGTGTCCACGCGCCAGCCGCCCGTGCGCGGGGCCACGAAGCGGTGGATCACGTCCGGGGCGTCGTCCCCGCCGCAGGGGCTCGTCGTGCGGTTCATGGCCGCGGTCGTGTCGCCGTCGTAGCGGAACCCCTCACCGTCCGGGTGCGCGTTCACGTCCACGATCTCGGCCGCGAGGTCCGCCGGGCAGGTGTCCACGTGGGCATCGGGCATGGGCGCGGCGTCCGGGCCGGCGTCCGGTTCGACGACCACGCCGCCCGTGGGTGTGCCGCCCGTGGGCGTGCCCCCCGTGGGCGTGCCGCCGGTGACCTGACCGCCCGTGGCCTGACCGCCCGTGGGGGTGCCGCCTGCGGCCTGACCGCCGGAACCCTCGCCCCCGGCGCCCACGCCGGCATCGAGCGCCTCTTCATCTTCGGAGCACGCGCTCGCCGCCAGAACGAACGCCGCGACCACCCAGAGCCTGTGCGGTGACATTTGCATCGGTCCCTCTCCCCGGTTCATCGTGCAGGTCTGCACTTTTGGGCAAACGAGTCGTTCAATGCCAGCGCCAAGTGTGCGGCACGACAAATGCAGCGCCGACGATTCGTGGCGCACGGCGCCGACCCGGAACGACCGAGACCGCCCGGTCCCTTACGAGCGGAGGAGAGAATCCATGACGACGCGAAAATTCATCGAAGCCCCCCATGGAAATCCGTGGCGCGCGCTGGCCTTCGCCGGTCTGGCCGTCTGGGCCATCGGCTGTGAGAACACGACCAGCGACACGCCGGATGGTGGCGCGGGCGGCACGGGCAGCGGCGGCGCCATCACCGGCGGCAACGGCGGCGCGGCGGGCGGCAACGGCGGCGCCATCGTCGGCGGGTCGAACGGCGGCAGCGGCGGCGTGAGCGTCGGCGGCAG
>CAINDO010000364.1 GCA_903847385.1 uncultured Myxococcales bacterium | reverse complement strand
CGGCCGTGCCGCCTTCGCCGGCCGAGCCTCCGTGGCCGGCCGAGCCGCCCTGACCGCCGGTGCCGCCGGGGCTCGCGCCACCGCCGTCCGCGCCGCCGGTCGCCACGCCCCCGGTGCCCCCGCGGCCGGCGTCCTGTGTCGCGGTGTCACCACCGCCACCACCGCCGCAGGCCGTCGTCAAGAACGCCGAGACCGCGGCCGCGCCGAGTCGGACACGCCAATCGCGCATGGGGAGCTCCGATGATCGTGATCGAGAACTGGGGGAGAGAGCCGGAAAAAGCGAGGGGCCGACGGCGGGAGGCTGAAGGACGCTCGCGGACGTTCAGGTCCGCGGCGTGTGGTAGGAAGCCTTGTCGAACTTCACGTACTCGAACTCCGCGGGCTGGTTGTTGATACCGCGGGCGGGCGGCGCGATCCAGTGGGCAAACTCGCCCGGCTTGGTCACGGCGTACATCAGCGACTTCACGTAGCCCGTGTCTTCCTGGGTGGGGAGCCACTCGCCCTTGCGGTCCTCCCACTCGGCGTCGCTCAGCCAGCGGCCTTCGACGTCGAAGCGACCCTCGGAGTACAGGCCCTGCGCGCGGTGGAACCGGCGGTTGGGCAGGATGAGCCGGGACTCGACGCCCTCGTCCTGGAGCGTGCGGTTCCAGGACTTCACGACCTTCTCGCAGTCCTCGATGTACGCGTCGCGGAGGAGCTCGTTCATCGCGCGGCGCAGCGGGATCTCGTCGATGTTCTCGCGGCCGTTGGCGTCGAACTTGGAGAGCTTGTAGCTCTCGTTCAGGCCCGTGTGCTCCGTGAGTTCCGTCTCGCGGTCGCGGCCCTTCAGGGAGGCGCCGAAGAACAGCGCGGCGTTCGAGGAGTCCTCGCCGCCGAAGAGGTCGACGGAGAGCGAGAACCAGAGGTTGAGGTACTTCTGGATGATCTCGAGGGGGATGCCGCCCTCGCCGCGTACGTGGCCGCCGCCCTTCTTCATCATCTCGGCGCTGCGCTTGAGGATGCGGGCCACGCCCGTCTGACCCACGAACATGTGGTGGGCCTCCTCGGTCAGCATGAACTGCGTGGTGCGGGCGAGGGGGTCGAAGCCGCTCTCGGCCAGGGCGCGCAGCTGGTACTTGCCGTCACGATCGGTGAAGGTCGTGAAGCAGAAGAACGACAGCCAGTCGTCGATGGGCGCGTTGAAGGCGCCCAGGATGCGCGGGTGGTCGGCGTTGCCGCTGCGGCGCTCGAGCATCGCCTCGGCCTCTTCACGGCCGTCGCGCCCGAAGTACGTGTGCAGCAGGTAGACCATCGCCCAGAGGTGGCGGCCCTCCTCGACGTTGACCTGGAAGAGGTTCCGCAGGTCGTACAGCGAGGGGCACACCTGGCCGAGCAGACGCTGCTGCTCGACGCTGGCGGGCTCCGTGTCGCCCTGGGTCACGATCAGGCGGCGCAGCGCGGTGCGGTGCTCGCCCGGCACCTGCTCCCAGGCCTGCTCGCCGATGTGATCGCCGAAGTGGATCGTGCGCTTGTCGTCGCGGGGGTTCAGGAAGATGCCCCAGCGGTAGTCGGGCATCTTCACGTGGCCGAACTTGGCCCAGCCGTCCGGATCCACGCTGATCGCCGTGCGCAGGTAGATGTCGTCCTGCTGGAAGCCCTCGGGCCCCATCTCCTTCCACCAGTCCAGGTAGTTCGGCAGCCACTCCTCGAGGGCGCGCTGCAGCCGGCGATCCTGGTGGAGGTCGACGGTGTTGGGGATCTTGTCCTGGTAGTTCACGTCACTCATGTGCGGTCCCATTGGAATTTGGCCGAGGTCGGCTTGCCGAAGGACTTGAGGGCGCCGTGTTCACCCACGGCGTTCGGGCGTTGGAAGATCCAGTTCTGCCAGGCCGACAGGCGGCCGAAGATGCGCGTCTCCATGGTCTCGGGGCCGGCGAAGCGCAGGTTCGCCTCCAGGCCCGTGAGGCCGTCCGGCGACATGCTGGCGCGCTCCTCGAGGCACACGCGCACCTCGTCGTCCCAGTCGATGTCGTCCGGCGTGAAGGTGGCCAGCTCCAGGGCGGCGGCCTCCGGCGTCGAGACCAGCTTGCCCACGTGCTCGCGGATGCGGCCCACCAGGGTGGGGGTGCCGAGGAACCGCGTCTGCAGGCGCGTCAGCGCGTTGCCCATGGGCAGCGCGCCGAAGTTCAGCTCGCTCAGGCCCACGCGGACCTCGCCCTCGGGGTCGTCCAGCAGGAAGAAGCGGTCGGCGGCCAGGGCGATCTCGAGCAGAGAGCCCACGAAGGCCGAGCCCTTGTCGCCCAGCGCGATCAGCGTCTTGGCGGTGTAGTCCAGCCGCTTCAGCGTGCGACGGATGAAGTGGCGCGTCTCGGACACGAAGCGGTCCGCCGCGAGGCTCTGCAGGACGTCGTCGATGGCCAGCGCCACGGCGGGGTCACCCTCGGCGCGCAGCACGATGGTGCCGATCGACAGGTGGTTGAGGCGCACGTGGAGCAGGGCGTCGTCGAACTCGCGCCAGGCGGCCAGGGGCCACCACTTGGCGCCCTGGGCCCGCACGGCCTCGACGGTGGTCGGGCCGACCGTCTCCGGCAGGCGGATCGTCAGGTGGGCGCGGCGGGCGCCGTGGTCGAGCTTCAGCGTCACGTGGCGATACTGGCGCGAGCCCTCGGCGTCCATCTGGACCTCGAGGGGCGTGAGCGCCACGCCCTGCGCGTCCAGCCCGGTGCGCGCCGGCACGCCCTCGGCCAGGGCGCGGGCGTGCTCGCCGACCTTCTCGGGGAACTGGCTGAGCTTGTAGCTGGCGTCGACGAGGCGCCAGTCGACGGCGCGCTTGCCGCGCACGCCCTCGGCCAGGGTGCAGAAGTGGTCGGCCAGGTCGCGGCGGACCTTGCGCTTGTCCGTGACGCGGGTGAGGCCGCCTGTGCCCGGCAGCACGCCGAGCAGGGGGACCTCGGGCAGGCTCACGGCGGAGCTGCGGTCGTCGACCAGGATGATCTGATCACACGCGAGCGCGAGCTCGTAGCCACCGCCCGAAGCCGTGCCGTTGCACGCGGCCAGGTACTTCTGGCCGGAGTGCGTGCTGGCGTCCTCGATGGACAGGCGCGTCTCGTTGGTGAACTTGCAGAAGTTCACTTTGAAGGCGTGCGTGCTCTGGCCGAGCATGAAGATGTTGGCGCCGGCGCAGAAGATCCGGTCCTTCTTGCTGTCCACGACCACGCAGCGCACCTCGGGGTGCTCGAAGCGCAGGCGGGAGACGGCGTCGGCCAGCTCCAGGTCGACGCCGAGGTCGTAGCTGTTGAGCTTCAGCTCGTAGCCCGGCACGTAACCGCCCTCTTCGTCCACGTCCATGGACAGACGGGCGATGTCGCCGTCGAAGCTGAGCTTCCAGTGGCGGTAGCGGTCGGGATGGGTCTCGAAAGTGGCAATCGTCGTCACGTCGCGCTTCTCCGGTAGTTCACCCTGCGAGCCCGGACTCTAGGAGAATGATTGACCTGGCGCAAGCAAGATATTGCAGTTGGGATGTCGTCCGTGGTGAACTATCTTGCATGGAGATCGAGGTGGGACGCCGGCTCAAAGCCCGCCGGCACGCGTTGGGCTGGACCCTGAAGACGCTCGCGTCGAGCAGCGGGGTCAGCGAGCGCTACCTGATCCTGGCGGAGCAGGGCGAGGCCAACCTCTCGCTCGAGAAGCTTCGGGCGGTGTGCGGCTCGCTGGGCCTGCCCCTGACCACGCTCCTGAGCGAGGGCGCGCGGGGGGAGCTCGACGGTCTGCTCGTGTCCCGGACCCCCTCGGAGCTGGCCGAGATCGCCGACTGGTTGCGACGCCGCTACGGCGCGCCGCGGCGGCCGCTGGTGGCGCTCCTGGGCGTACGCGGCGCGGGCAAGTCGACCATCGGCCGCGCGCTCTCCCGCCGGCTCAACCGCGCCTTCGTCGAGCTCGACGCCCGCATCGAGCAGGCGGCGGACCTGCGCCTCTCCGAGATCTTCGCCGTACACGGCGACGGCTACTACCGGCGTCTGGAGCACCAGGCGCTGGTGGAGCTCACGCTCTCCGGCGAGCCGGCCGTGCTGGCCACCGGGGGCTCGATCGTCACGGATCCGGAGAACTTCTCGCGGCTGCGCGAGTCGGCGGTCACGGTCTGGCTGCGCGCGACGCCGGAGGATCATTGGGACCGCGTGCTGCAGCAGGGCGACCGCCGGCCGATGCGCGACCACCCCCAGGCCCTGGCCGAACTGCGCGCGCTGCTGGCCGCCCGCGAGCCGCTCTATCGCCAGGCGGACGTGTGCGTGGAGACCACGGGGCGTGCCCCCGCCGAGGTCGTCGAAGAGATCGCCGCCGCGTTGGCCGCGCTTGAACCCCATGCCCACGTCGACTAGAAGCCCGGCGATGCCTCCCCGCACCCGCGCGCCCTCGAAACGTGAATCGCCCCGGCCGTTCCTCAAGTGGGCGGGCGGCAAGCGGGAGCTGCTTCCGGAGATCCTGAAAGACCTGCCCAAGGGTCGCCTCGACCTCTACATCGAGCCCTTCCTGGGCGGCGGGGCCGTGTTCTGCGAGCTCGCGCGCCTCGGCCGGATCGGGCGGGCCATTCTCGGCGACCGCAACCCGGAGCTCGTCGACACCTGGCGCGCCGTGCAGGCGCAGCCCGAGGCGCTGCACGCGGCGTTCGGACAGTGGGGCACGACCGAGGCGGAGTACTACGAGGTCCGGGGGCTCGACCCCGCCGCGCTGTCGCCGCTCGACCGCGCCGCGCGTGTCCTCTACCTGAACCGTCGCGGCTTCAACGGCCTCTACCGGCTCAACAAGTCCGGTGGGTTCAACGTGCCCTACGGCCGCTACGCCACGCCGCCGCGCCTCGACCTGGACAACCTGATGGCGGTCCACCGGGCGCTCCAGGGGGTCGAGCTCATCCAGGGAGACTTCGACGCGGTGCTCGAACGCGTGGAGCCCGGCGCCACGGTCTATTGTGACCCGCCCTACTGGCCGACGAGCGCGACCGCGAACTTCAACTTCTACGACGGCCTCGTCTTCGGCCCGGGGGAGCAGGGGCGCCTGGCGGAGACCTTTCGCGGGCTCGCGGGGCGCGGCGCGTGGGGCCTCCTGTCGAACTCGGACGTCCTCGCCACCCGCGCCCTGTACAAGGGGCTGAAGTTCCGCGCGGTGCTCTGCCGACGCCAGATCAACTCCAAAGTGGACGCGCGCGGGCCCGTCTCCGAGCTCCTCGTCCGGACCGGCGGCTGACCGCCGTTGCACGGGGCCGGCTCGGGGTGCGAACATGGCGCATTCGCCAACGTCTCGTACAGGGTGAGGCCCGCGTGCTGAACCGCTCGAATTCGCATCGATACGCCTGGATCTGCGCGGCGCTCCTGCTGGGCGCCTGCAAGGGCAAGGACGTGAGCCTGATGCCGCCCGGTGGCAGCGTGGACGCCGCGTCCGGCGAGACGCCGCTGGACGCGAGCCCCGGCACGGACGGAATGCCCTCCGAGGTCCAGGACGCCGGCCCCCGCATCCCCGACGCGCTGCCCTTCGACGCGCTGCCCGTCTCCGAGCCCGAGGCGCCCTCGGCCCCTCTGCTGGCCGAGATCCGCGACTTCGAGGGCCGGTTCGCCCTGTACGCCCGCAACCTGAGCACCGGCGGGGCCGTGGCCCACGGGGCCGAGGAGTGGCTGCTGGCCGAGCCCTTCATGCGGCTCTGGGCCGTCGCCGTGTACGCGGAGAAGGTCGCCGCGGGCGCACTGAACCCGGACGACGCCCTGGTGTTCACCGAGGCGTTCTATCGCGGCGATTCCAAGGACATGACACCGGAGATGTTCGGCCGGGAGTTCAAATTCTCGCGCCTGGCCACGCTGACGCTGCTGTCGGCCAACGCCAGCGCCGAGGAGCTCCTGCTCAGCGCCATCGGCGGGTCGGCGGCCGTGAACGCGATGATCGCCCGCTTCGACCTGGACGGCATGGGCAAGTACCTGGGCCCCTGCGAGCGCGAGCGCGCCTACTGGCAGCGGCTCGACCCCAAGTTCGGAGAGGCCGAGTGCGCCGCGCTCTCCGTCTGGGCCAACGGAGAGGACGCCCGGGGCATCGTGCCCTCGCTCTTCCCGGCGCCGCCCGTCTTCACGCCCGAGCAGATCGAAGCGGCCTGGGTGGGCATGATGGACGCCCACGAGAACGCCGCCACGGCGCGGGGCATCGGCGAGGTCCTGGCCCGGATTCACGGGCACGCGCTGCCGAGCGCCGCGGGTTCGCCCGTGCTGCGCGACCTGCTCGACCACTCGTTGGGCTCCGGCGGCGGTGGCAACAACCTGCCGGACGCCGTGTGGGTGTCCAACCTGCAGGGCTCGGTCTACAACGGCCGCGTTTGGACCGCGCTCGTGCGCGGCGGCGACGCCCCGGTGGCGCTCGTGCTGATGTCCGACCGCGAGAGCGGGCGCGGCGCCGTGGGGCAGCGGTTCGACCGCGCGGGCATGCTGGCCTGGGAGCAGCTCGTGGGGCCCATCGACCTGACGCCGCCGGCCGAGAGCGCCGCCCACCCGGACTGGCTCGGCGGCATCTTCATCCACGAGCCCTCCGAGTCGGGCAACTGCAACTCGATGCACGCGGACGACTACGACGCCCTGCTGGCCTGCCGCCGCGACGGGCAGCGCGACCGCTTCGATCTGCACGAGTCGACGGCCGCCACCATCATGGTGCGCGAGGGGCCGGACGTGGAGGCCACCTGGCTCTGGACGGAGCCGGGCGGCGAGCGGCACCGCTACCAGGTGAAGATCGGGCCCGGCGGCTGGTGGGCCTGGACGCGCAGCTTCGAGGCCGTCGCCGCGGGCGACTGGCACCTGGACGTGTGGCTCAACGGTCAGCCGCAACTGCTCGGGCGTTTCCCGGTGGTCGAGTGAGGCCGTGTCGAATCGAGGCGTGACATGGGTGTGAGGGTCGTCGCAGGGCAGGTCGCGGTCGTCGCCGGCGCCGGGCTGGGGATCGGCGCGCTGGCCGCCCGGGCCGTTGCGCAGGCGGGTGCCACGGCCATCGTGGCGCAGCGCGGGCTGGCGGCGGGCCTCGAGCCCGGCCCCGTCGCGCTCGGCCGGATTGAAACGCTGGACGCCGAGGCGCTCAGCCCGACGGAGGTCTGCGAGTCCGTCGTGGCCTCGGCCGGGCGAATCGACGCGCTGATCTACTCGGCGGCGCCGGCCCTGGTGTCGCCCTACTTCCAGCTCGACGACGAGGCCTGGGGCCGGGGCGTGACGGATCCGCTCCTGGACGCCCACCGATGGGTGCGCGCGGTGCTCCTGCAGATGCGCGAGCAGCGCTACGGCCGGGTCATCATCATCGGCCCCGCGGCGGGCCTGGAGCCCAACGACGATCGCGTGGCCACGTCCACGCTGAGCGGCGCGCTCTGCGGGTTCGTGCAGTCGCTGGCCTACGCCGGCCTGCGCTTCAACGTGCAGAGCTACGCGCTGCGCCTCGGGGTGCGCCCCGTGGATCTGGGCCACGCGCCCGACGCGCTCTGGCCCGAGCTGGGCCCGCGCCTGATCGATCTCCTCGGCGGGCGTCTGGAGCCGGGCGCCGGGGGCGTCCTGGACATCGGGACGATCGCTTGACCCAAAGAAGGGGTGACGCATGAACCGACGGTTGCAGGGGCTGGCGCTCGTGGCGCTGGCGCTCGGTCCAACGACGACGCAGGCGGCGGTCACGCCCTTCGGCCAGCGGGTGAACGAGGCCATCGACCGCGGGCTGGCCTGGTTCCGGGCCAACCAGGTGGGCGATGGCTCCATCGGCCCCTCCGCCGAGGAGGCGACGGGCCTCGCGGTGCTGTGTTTCCTGGAGAAACGCGCCAGCGCCGACCAGAACGCCGCCCAGCTCGGTTTCCAGGGCATGGACGCCGCCGACCAGGCGCTCGTCCAGCGCGCCGTGGCCTACATGCTGGCCAACGAGCCGGGCATCAACGGCAGCGGCGCGTACCAGTACCGCACCGGCTCGGCGCTGATGGCGCTGTCGGTCTACCTGCTCACGGGCGGTCCCGACATGGCCGGCGGCCCGTTCAGCGTGCGCCAGGGCATCGCCAACGGGGTCAACGCCATCGTCAGCACGCAGGGCAACTTCGGGTCGAACATGGGCGGCTGGAGCTACAACGCGCCCGAGCCGGACGGCGACCTGTCGACGACGCAGTTCGCCATGGCCGGCCTGTCGGCGGCGGACCAGATCGGGCCCGGGTCGGCGGCCACGCTCCCCAATGCCTTCGCGTTCGTGAACAACACGAAGAACGCCGACGGCGGCCACATCTACCGCGGCGGCGCGCAGTTCCAGTACGGCAGCTCCAGCTCCATGACCGCGTCGGGCGTCTGGACCTACCGCCTCGCCGGGCGGGCGGTGGACGATCCGAACGTCCAGTCGGCCCTCACGTGGTTGCAGACGAACTACCGCTACGCCGATCACCTGAACAACGACTTCCCCCAGAGCTACTACTACTACCTGTGGGCGGCGGCGAAGGCGTTCGAGGTCTCCGCCCAGAGCCAGGGCGGCCTGAACAGCACGCAGATCGGCGGCGCCCGCGACCCCGCCGCGGACGGTTACCCCGAGGATCCGCGGAGCTGGTACTACGACTTCGCCTACTCGCTGGTGAACGACCAGATGGGCGACGGCCACTGGGAGCAGAGCGGGAGCTGGACGCCGGGCTCTTCGACGGCCTTCGCCATCCTCGTGCTCGAGCGCAGCCTGGGCGGCGCCTGCGTGGACGTCGATGAGGACGAGACCTGCGGCGGTGAGGACAACTGCGCCGAGGTGCCCAACCCCGACCAGTCGGACGAGGACGGAGACGGCCTCGGCGACGTCTGCGACAACTGCCCGTCCGTGGCCAACCCGGACCAGGCGGACGCCGACGGGGACGGACGCGGCGACGCGTGCAACCAGCCGTGTTTCGACCCCAACGGCGAGCCCGTGGCCGCCGGCTTCTGCGCCACCGGCCTGTCCGGCATCTGCCGCATCGGCCACCAGGTCTGCGAGAACGGCTTCTTCGTCTGCGTGCCCAACAGCGCGCCGGGCGTCGAGGTCTGCAACGCCGAGGACGACGACTGCGACGGCCTGATCGACGAGGACACGCGCAACGCCTGCGGCTTCTGCCTCGGCGGCGAGCAGGCCGAGGTCTGCGACGGCGCCGACAACAACTGCGACGGGCAGGTGGACGAGGGCGAGCCTTGCCCGCCGAACTACGTGTGCCTGGACGCCGAGTGCGTGCCCCGCTGCCAGAACAACGAGTGCGTCGAGGCCAACACGTTCTGCGACGAGCCGACCCAGCTCTGCATCTCGCCTTGCCACGACGTGACCTGCACCCTGCCGGCGCTCTGCGACGAGAACGACGGCCAATGCCACGACCGCTGCGAGGGCGTGGCCTGCCAGGCCGGCCAGCAGTGCCTCAACGGCAGCTGCCTCGCCGGCGACTGCAACGTGAACGGCTGCCTGCCCGGCCAGGCCTGCATCGACGGCGCCTGCCAGGCGGATCCGTGCGAGGCCTGCGGGCCCAACCAGTTCTGCCGCGGCGGACAGTGCGTGGCGAGCTGCGCGGAGATCGCCTGCCCCCTCGAGGAGTCCTGCCAGGACGGGGCCTGCCAGCCCGACCCCTGTGGCGGGTACGCCTGCCGAGAGGGCCAGGCGTGCATCAACGGCGCCTGCCGCCCCGACCCCTGCGTGGCCGTGACGTGCCCGGAAGCGCAGCGCTGCGTCGAGGGCCAGTGCCAGGGCGACCCCTGCGCGAACATCGAGTGCCCGGTGGGCCAGCGCTGCGAGATCCACGTCACGCCGCAGTGCGTCGCCGGCTGGGCCGAGCCGCCCCCGGCGCCCATCCTGCAGGACCCGGACGCGGGCACGGGCCCGATCAACACCGTCGACGGTGGCTACACCGTCGAAGAGGGCGGCGGGGGCGACGGCGGGTGCGGCTGCGACCTCGGCGGCGGCAACCACGGCCGCGGGGCCGGCTTGGTGCTGGTCGGGCTGCTCGGCCTCGCCCGGCGGCGGTCCCGAAGGACCTCGCCTCAGCCCTGAATCTGGGTCAGGGGGGCGCGGGCGGCCAGCAGCGCCTTGTCCATGTCCTCGGCCTTTGCGCGCTCGGCGGCCCAGAACGACTGGTCGGCCAGGGCGCGGAGCTCGTCCACCGTCTTGCCCTGCTGTTCGACCCAAGTGAAGTACTTCTGGTTGTGCCAGCGGGTCCGCGTCTCGCGGGTGCCCTCCTGGATCCAGTCCAGGCCGGCGCCGTGGAAGACCTCCAGGTTGCGCAGGACGCGATCGCGGTCGACGGCGGGGCGCTTGGCCAGCACCGAGGGGTAGCGGTCGAAGCCGTCCGTGGCCAGCGTGACCACGTTGTCGCCCTTGCCCAGGCCCAGGAGCTTGGCCGTCTTGATGGCGCCGAGCACGTTGCACAGGCCCGACACGCCGAAGCGACCCACCAGGGCCTGGCCCTCGGCGGGATCGGCGCCCGTGGCCTCGCACCAGTGGGCCACGCCGGCCTGCACCACCTCGAGGCCGCGCAGGCAGGCCTCGTCGTCGATGCACATCAGGGCGTCCATGTTCATCACGTTGTGGACCCACGTGACGTGTTTGTCGCCGATGCCCTCGATGCGGTGGCCGCCGAAGCCGGCGTTGTAGAGCGTGGGGCACTGCACGGGCTCGAGGCCCACGATGAAGGTGCCCTGCGTGGCCTTCAGGACGTCCCCGGCGCCGATGGTGCCCGACGAGCCCATCGCGCTCACGTAGGCGTTCACCTGGCCCTTGCCGAAGCCCTTCGCCAGCTCGGCGGCGGCGGGCGCGGTCACGGCGCAGTGGAACCGGTAGTTCCCCATCTCCTCGAACTGATTGAGGATCCGGTTCTCGGGCACGCGGCGCAGGCGGTGCACCTCGTCGTAGATCTCTTTGACGTTGCTCTCGCAGCCGGGCGTGGCGATGACGTCCGCGCCGAAGCCACGGATCTTCTCGAAGCGCTCTTCGCTCATCTCGGCGGGGAGCACGACCAGGGAACGGTAACCCAGGCGCGGGCCCACCCAGGAGCCGCCGATGCCGAAGTTGCCCGTCGAGGGGAACACCAGCGTGTGTTTGCCGGCCTCGATGCGCCCGGCGAGCTGATGCTCGAGGGCGATGCTGTAGGCCGGGCCGACCTTGTGGCTGCCCGTGGGGAAGTGCTGCCCGCTCATCACCAGGATGTTCGCCTCGATGCCGGTCAGGGCGGGGGGGAACAGGAAGCCGTTGACGGTGCCGTCGGCCAGCTTCCAGGTGATGTTGAACAGGTTGACGGGATCGAGCGGCGCCTGATGGCTGGCCACCAGGGCCAGGCGGCGGAAGCTCTCGGGCAGGCGCGACGGCTCGCGCATCTCGGCAAAAGTGGGTCCCCAGATCGGCATATCGGTTCCTCGCGACGCGACTTGTTCAGAGCGCGCGCAATCTATCACGCTCGCGCGTGCGGTCGTCGACATGTTGACGTATCTTCGCCCCGCCATGAACGCGCCCATTTTCCAGTTCAATCGTCACCGCGGAGACATCGAACGCGAGGTCGTGGAGCGCACGGTCGCGGAGCTCGCCCGTTTCGGGGGGGTCGAGCCGCCGCGCAGCTTCCAGCTCGTGCTCAACGACGCCGCCTATCGGGAGATCGACCGGCTCGAACACAGCGTGGGGGCCAACCCCGAGCAGCTCGAACGCTGGAAGCGCCTCGCCCGTCGATTGGGGCGCATGACCCCGGACGAGCTGCGCAACGAGGCGATGGGGCTCTGCGCGCACTACGTCGAGGACGTGCAGGGCAACTTCGACAAACGCGTCTACAACATGGCCACCAAGGTCCTGCCCGTGGGCCTCGGCCTTCTGTTCAAGGGCACGGATCTGGCCAGCGGCGTGCAGAGGCTCGCCGAGCTGCGCGCCCTGCCGGGCATGGACGCGCTTCGGGACCTGTCCCAGCGCATCCGCATCGAGGGTGAGCTCCCGACGATCCGCCGGCTGGCCGAGAAGGGCACGCTGGTCGTCGTGCCCACCCACTCGAGCAACATGGACAGCATCGTGCTCGGCTGGGCGCTGATGGAGGCCGAGCTGCCCCCGGTGACCTACGGCGCCGGCAAGAACCTCTTCAGCAACCCGCTGATCGGCTACTTCATGCGCAACCTGGGCGCGTACCGGGTCGATCGCCGGCTGCGCCACGCCCTCTACAAAGAGGTCCTGAAGACCTACAGCCAGGTGCTCCTGGAGCGCGGCTATCACAGCCTGTTCTTCCCGGGGGGCACGCGGTCCCGCTCGGGCAAGGTCGAGCGCAAGCTCAAGCTCGGCCTGCTCGGCAGCGCGCTCGAGGCCACGTCCGAACGCCTCCAGCGGGGAGACGAGCGCCCCATCTTCATCGTGCCCGTGACCATCAACTACCCGCTGGTGCTCGAGGCCGAGACGCTCGTCGAGGACTTCCTGCGCGAGGCCGGTCAGGCGCGCTACATCATCGAGGACGACGAGTTCTCCAAGCTCGGCCGCGTCTCGCACTTCGCCATGAAGGTCATGGGGCTGAACACGTCCATGGCCATCCGGTTCGGCACGCCCCTGGACGTCTTCGGCAACCCGGTGGGGCCGGACGGCCAGAGCCTCGGCCCGGACGGCACCGTGCTGCGCCGCGAGCGTTATCTGTTCCGCAACGGCGTGCCCTGCGCCGATCCCGGACGCGACGCCGAGTACACCCGCAGCCTGGGGCGGGCCGTGTCCGAGGCCTTCCTGCGCGAGACGGTCGTGTTGCCCACGCAGTTCGCCGGCTGGTTGATGCTGGAGCGCGAGCGGCGGCGGGCGCCGAGCCTGGACCTCTTCGCGCTGCTGCGCACCACGAGCGGCGAAGCGCACCCGTTCGCCTCCGTCTGCGAAGACGCCGAGTGGCTTCGCGCCCGCCTCGTCACGCTGGAGTCGCAGGGCGCGCTGCGCCTGGATCCGGGTCTGCGGACCGGCGCCATCGGCGACGTCCTGACCGAGGCGGTGAACACCTTCGGCATGTACCACCTGCGGCCGGCCCTGGAGCGGACGGACGAGGGCGGCATCCTCGTCGGAGACCCCAAGCTGCTCTACTTCTACGGCAATCGTCTGGACGCCTGGGCGCAGGACCTTCAGGCCGCCCTGCGCGCCGGCGGGGAGGGCGCGCGATGAGTCGCTTCGTCGTCATCGGGGACGGCGCCTGGGGGCAGGCGCTCGCGCGGCGCATCGCCGCCAACGGCGCCACGGTGCGCCTCGTCGGGCTGCAGGCGTCGCGCAAGCGCTTCGGCGCCGGTGTGTCCCACACCACGGATCTGGCGATGGCCCTGGCCGAGCACGAGGCCGTCCTGGTCGCCGTGCCCGTGGACGCGCTCGAGGCCCTGTTGCGGTCGGCCGCGCCCCACTTCGAGGGGCACCACCGCGTCGCGACGACCGCGCGCGGGCTCGCCCCGGGGGATGTGCCCCGGCGCGCCTCGGAGCTCTTGCACGCGCTCACCTGCGTGCGGCAGACGGCCGTGCTGGCCGGCGCGGCGGATGCGGCGGCGTTGGCCGCGGACGAGCCGGCCGCGCTGGTCGTCGGCAGCGCCTTTCCCGCGTGGGCGCAGGAGCTGCAGACGGCCCTGGCCGGGCCGATGCTCCGCGTCTACACGAACCCGGACCCCATCGGCGTCGAGCTGGCCAACGCGCTGGCGTCGGTCATGACGGTCGCGCTCGGGGTGGCCCGGGCGATGGGCGCCGGGGCGGCCTCCGAGGCCACCGCGCTCACCCGCGCGCTCGCCGAGACGGAGCGCGTGGTGGTCAAACTCGGCGGGCAGGCGGGCACGGCGTACGGCCTCGCCGGGCTCGGCGTGCTGGCCGATCTGGTGTTTCGGGGCGACGGCGACGCCTTCAAGGCCGGCGCCGACATCGCCGCCGGTCGGCTCGAAGCGGCCGTCGCACACCGCGAGCTGGTGGCGGCCTCCCACAGCCTGGCCGCCCGCGCCCGCGCCGCCGGTGTGCGCGCGCCGCTGCTCGAGGCCGTGCGCGCGCTCTTCGAGGGCAGCCTCGCCGCGCGCGAGGCCATGACGACCCTGATGTCCCGGACCGCCCGGGCCGAGTGAGACCATGCCGATCTTCGACTACCGCTGCGCGGATTGCGGCCGGACCTTCGAACTCTTCGTCCAGACCTCGACGGTGGCCGAGTGCCCGCAGTGCCACGGGCAGCGCCTCGACAAGCTCCTCTCGAAGTTCGCCGTCGGCGGTCAGGCGGCCGCCGCCGCGCCGGCCTGCATGCCCGGCCCGTGCGGAAGCTGCGGCGATCCGCGGGGCCCCGGCGCCTGCCGGTACGACGCCTGAGCGCCGTCAGGGCGCGTAGGCGCAGGGCTTCCCGCCCGGGGGCGTGAACAGCCCGTCGCCGTCGGCGTCCACGTAGATCGCGTTGGTGGTCACGCGTGGGATGCCCGTGGGGTCGAAGTCCGGCAGCCCCAGGCCGAAGCGCGCCTCGCCGAACGCCGCGACGACCACGTGTGCGTCCGTCGGCAACGTGAGCGCGACCTCGCCGTCGAACTTGACGATCTCGTCCGGCGCCGTGGCGGCGATCTCGGCGACCTCGTCGCAGTTGGCGAAGACCTTGAAGCGGGTGACGTCGACCTCCGGCAGCGCCTCCAGGTGCACCTGCAGCGCGCCCGCGCCCGCCGGCAGCGTCACGGTGTCGCCCGGCGTGGCGTCCCCGATGGCGACCCGGGCGAACGCGCCCGTGGACACCTGCGCGCGGCCCTCGCGGATCGCCGCGACGAGCGCCGCCTCGTCGACGGCCGCCGGATCGTCCGTGGGGCTCTCGAAGTAGGTGCGCGGGCTGCCCAGACTGTCCCGACCGTGTTCGTCGGTCACGCCCATCGCCGTGATCCGGTGGCCATGGTTCAGGAAACTCATCCAGTCCTCGAAGAGGCCCGTCTCGTCCGGGCGTGCGGCGTTGGCGAACACCGGCGTCTGCCCGTTCATGTACTCGACCTGCTCGAAGTCCCAGGACCACAGGCTCGCCTCGGCGGGCAGCCCGAACCGGGTGGCGTCCGTCTCGCGGGGCGCGCCGGCGATGCGGTCCCAGTCGATGAGGCACAGCCAGTTGCAGCCCCCGCGCGGGTGGTTGAGGCCCCGGATACCCGCACCGCGCGCGCGCTCGGCGGCGTAGATCTCGCCGAGGCCCAGGTCGTACCAGAGCACGAAGCCGCCACGGCGTGCGTCCGGCTGGAGCGGCACAGGATACATCGTCGTGTGCTCGGGGGTGGTCGCGGTGACCTCCTGGCCGGGGAACGTGCGGACGAACGCGCCGACGCCGGCCGCCTCGATGCCCGGCGTCCAGTCGGCGACGAACTCGTGGTCCGTGGAGATCATGACCTCCAGGCCGACGCCGGCGGCGTTCAGCGCGCGGTCGACCAGCGACACGCGGCTGTCCGGGCTCGGCGCCGCGTGCACGTGGGTGTCCAGGGACAGGAAACCCCGCGTGTCGACGACGCGGGGCAGGGGGGCGTCGAGGTGCGTGGTCTCGCCCGCGCGCAGGGTCACGGTGCCGCGGGAGGGCGCGTGTTCGAACCCACGCGTCACGGCGAAGTCGTAGCGGCCCGCGGGGGCCTCGACCGCGCCCGTGAGCGTCCAGAAGTCCAGGCGAGGCGCGTCCGGGCGCACCAACGTCACGTGCGCGGGCAGCGGCGCCCCGTCCGCGTCGACGGCCGCGACCTCGAGCCGTCCGGGAGCCGACACGACGAGATCGGCGAGCCGACCGTCCGCGGGCAGGCCTTCTCCGGGGACGGCGACGGCCGCGCCGCCGCCGGCTTCGAATGCGCGAAGGCGCATGGGAAGCGACGCGCCGGCGTCCCAGAGTTCGAAACGCGCCTCACCGTCGGCGCCCGTGAGCGTCGAGTCGAACGGCTTCCACAGGCCCGGCGCCGTCTCGGCCTCGGCCCGCACGAGCACGCCTGCCTGCGGCGCGTTCGTGCCCGCGGCCACAAGCCGCGTGACCACCGTGCGCCGGGGAAATCGCAGGGCCTCGGCCAGCGGTCCCACCGCGGTGTCCGCCGCGCCCGGACCCACCGAGACGAACATCCGCCGCATGGCCTCGCCCCCGCCCGCCGCGGGCTTCAGCGCGCCCGCCGCGGCCTGGGTGAGGTCCACCAGCACGTCCGTCCCCGAGATGTTCGTGGCGCCCTGCTGCGCGCTCTCCAGCGCCAGCGCGTACGAGCCCTCGCGGCTCTCGGCGACCAGCCACGGCATCTGCAGGCCCAGGTTCAACCCGCCCAGGCTCAGGTCCGTCCGCGTCAGGGCGTAGTTCTCGGTCTCATCGGCCAGGAACAGGGCCGTCGCGGTCTGATACGGTCGCACCTCGGCCGTGGGGTTCACCAGATGCGTCTCGATCTGGAGCACGGAGGCGTCGGGTGGCAGCACGTAGTCGACGTACACCTCGAGACCGAAGGGCTCGCTCGGGGTCTTCAGGCCGCCGCCCTGGACGACGCGCCGGATCAACTCGAACTCCACGAGCCAGAAGCGGTCGTCGCGGCCGTGGACCCGGACCCGCGCCGGCTGCCCGTCGCGTCCGTCGGCGATGATCTCCATCCGCTCGCCCCGGAAGCCGCGCAGGACCGACTGCGGAAAGTCCTGGAGGTCCAGTCGCGCCACGAGCAGCGCGACCTCGCCGAACTTCTCGGGGCTCGCCTGGGCGCAGTCGGCGATGGCCGCCGCGTCCACGAGCCCGCCCCCGTAGTACCAGTAGGTGCGCAGCGCGTCCGGCGCCTGAATCACGAAGGCGGCGCGGTCGTTGACCAGCAGCGCGTCCCCGGCATCGCCCAGCGCCGCCGGTCCGACGAGGCGGTCGTCGCCGCCGGTGAGCAAGCGCGCCGTCGCGCGGCCCGCCATGGGGCACCCCCCGGTGAACAGGCCCGCGCCGACGCGGCCGGCGTCGATGGGCCGCCCAGCGTCTGCCACGTCCAGGGCCACGTCCGGCGCGTCGGTGTCCGCGTCCGGGGTTTCGACGCGCACATCGGGTACGCCGGCGTCGTCGGGCGCCGAGCGGGTCGATTCACCACAGGCCGCGGCCAGCGTGGCGCTCCAGACCAGGAGCAGCGGGCGTGACCGGAGCGAGGGGATGGGCATCGTTGTGGTCTCCGCTCAGCCGGAAGGGTGTGACGAGGGGCGGCGAACTGTTAGGGTCGACGCCTCTTCGAAACGACAGCAAGGCCCACGCATGCGGCGTGTCTCCGAGCGCACGCTCATTCTGCTCATCGGCGCCGTCCAGGCCATCAACATCCTCGACTTCATGATGGTCATGCCGATGGGGCCCTGGTTCGCCGAGGGCCTCGGCTTTCCCGTCTCGCACGTGTCGTGGCTCGGTGGCAGCTACACCGCCGCGGCGGCCGTGTCGGGCATCATCGGCTCGTTCTTTCTCGACCGCTACGACCGCCGCAAGGCGCTCGCCGTCTCACTGCTCGGCCTCGTCCTCGGCACGGTCGCCGGGGGCTTCGCGGTGGATCTCCACACGATGATGGCCGCGCGCATGGCCGCCGGCGCGTTCGGGGGGCCGGCGACCGCGATCGCCTTGTCGATCGTGGCGGACGCCGTGCCGCCGGAGCGCCGCGGGCGGGCCATCGGCGCGGTGATGAGCGCGTTCTCGATCGCTTCGGTCTTCGGCGTGCCCGCCGGCCTCAAGCTCGCCCAGCTCGGCGGCTGGCGCGCGCCGTTCTTCGCGGTGGGGGCCGCCGCCCTGGTGGTCACGGCCGGCGCCATCTTCCTGCTCCCGCCGATGCGCGCGCACCTCGACGCGCCCGTCGATCCGAACGCGCGGCGGCCACGCCCCTGGGACGTCCTGACGGATCCGCTCGCGCGGCTGTCGCTCGTCATCACCGCCGTGACGTTCATGGCCAACTTCTCCGTCGTGCCCAACATCGCCACGTTCCTGCAGCACAACCTCGCCTATCCCGCGGAGCGGATGGACATCCTGTACGGCGTCGGGGGCGTGGTCAGCTTCATGGTGATGCGCCTCGTCGGGCGGGCCGTGGATCGCCTCGGGGCGCCGCCCGTCGCGTCGTTCGGGGCCGTGCTCTTCATCGCGATCCTGCTGACGGTCTTCGTGTGGACGCCGGCGGGCGTGCCGGTGCTCGCGGCCTTCGTGGCCTTCATGGTCGCGCAGTCGTTCCGCATGGTGCCGCTCAACGCGCTGACGTCGCGCGTCCCCCGAGCGGCGGACCGGGCGGGGTTCCTTTCGGCGCAGTCGGCCGTTCAGCACATCGCCGCGTCCATCGGGGCGTTCATGTCGTCGGCGTTCCTCAGCGAGGGCGCCGACCACCATCTGCACGGCATGGACCTCGTGGCGATGTTCTCGGCGGCGCTGTGCGTGCTGCCGCCGTTCCTGATCGTCCGGGTGCAGCGCGGCGTCGTGCGGCGCGAGGCCGAGCGCCGGGCCGCCGAGGTGGCGGCGGCTCAGTAGTCCGGGAAGATCTGCCCGAAGGACATCGTGAAGGGGTTGCCTCCGCCCTCGACGGCGACCTCTTCTTGAAGCGCACCATCCGCATCGAAGGTCACGAGGCGCGCCGAGCCGGCCAGGGCGCTGTCGAGCAGGATGAAGCCGGCGCCGAGCGCGATGAGGCCGACGCCGTCGTTGAACTCGCCGGGCTGCACCACGACGGACTCCTGCTCGGGCGCCACGCGGCCGCTCGCCGCGGGCTTGTACAGGATCACGCCGAAGCCGTTGCCCACACCGCCGACCTCGCCGGTGACGAGCAGCTTGGTGCCCTCGTCCGTCCCGATCCCGGCCACCGCATTGGCGCCGCCGATCTGGTCCGCGGGGAAGTCCGGGGCGAAGGGCTTCTTGAACAGCTTGGGGGGCCGGTCCGAGAACGTCGCCAGGGCCGACTCGGAGTCCACGAAGTACAGGTCCGTGAGCTTCTCCAGGCGGCTCGTCATCGACAGCGGCGGCATCCACGGGCCGACGAACTTCGCGTCCGGATCGAGCTCGTACAGGTTGCTGTTGGACTTCGACCAGGCCACGAAGCCATCGCCGGAGAACTTGGCCCAGAGGCCCTCGACGTCCGCGAGGTTCACGTTGGCGGCCACGCGCTCGATGTAGTTGCCGTTGGCGTCGAAGGCGTGCACCTCGCCGCGGCCGTTGTTCGTCGCCGTGACGAAGAACGGGCCGTCCTGGTCCGACGACCGGGCGAAGCCGCCGGCGTTGGTGATGCCGTTGCTGCGCAGGTCCAGGAAGTTGCAGAAGTACTCGGCCGAGAAGTCACGCTGCCGGTAGGCGTCGACCCGGTCCGGGAACGCCACGAGCAGGTACTCGCCCGCCTGAAGGTCCGGGCAGCGCTCCTCGATGGGCAGCTCCGTGCTCGCACCGCCGCCCCCGCTGCCGCCGCCCTCGCCCCCGCCCCCGGCCCCGCCGGGGCCCGCGTCGGACGCACCGCCGGCGCCGCCGCCCAGGTCCG
>CAINDO010000363.1 GCA_903847385.1 uncultured Myxococcales bacterium | reverse complement strand
GACCCTCGGTTCCGTAGACCGATGCTCTATCCAGCTGAGCTACGACTGCTTGGGATTCGGGCGGAGAGAGAGGGATTCGAACCCTCGATAGCCTTTTGGGCTATGACGGTTTAGCAAACCGTTGCCTTCGGCCGCTCGGCCATCTCTCCAGCTCAAAAAACGAGGGGTTTCGGCGCGTTTTCCGCGACGCAAACCCGACGATGTCAACGAACCCGACGAATTGTGGCGGAGGAGGTAGGATTCGAACCCACGGCGGGTTTCCCCACAACGGTTTTCAAGACCGCCGCCTTAAGCCACTCGGCCACTCCTCCACACGGAAGGCACTGGCGAAGCTCCGGCTTTCTAGCGAGCCCGCGATTTGGCGTCAAGTATTTTCGGGCAAAATATATTCGGCGTTGCGCACGAAGGGGCGCAGGGCCTCGGGGATGCGCACGCGGCCGTCGGCGGTCTGGTAGTTCTCGAGGATCGCGACCACGGTGCGACCCACGGCCAGGCCTGAGCCGTTGAGCGTGTGCACGAGCACGGGCTTCTTGCCCGCTTCGGGGCGATAGCGGATGGCCGCCCGCCGGCTCTGGAAGTCGCGGAAGTTCGAGCAGGAGCTGATCTCGCGGTAGGCGTTCTGCCCCGGCAGCCAGACCTCGAGGTCGTACGTGCGGGCGGCGGAGTTGCCCAGGTCCCCGGCGCAGAGGTCCACCACGCGGTAGTGGAGCCCCAGGCGCTGGAGAATCTGCTCGGCGTGACCGGTGAGCTCCTCGTGGGCGCGGGCGGAGTCCTCGGGCGCGGCGAACTGCACGAGCTCGACCTTGTTGAACTGGTGCTGCCGGATGAGGCCCCGCGTGTCCTTGCCGTAGCTGCCCGCCTCGCGACGGAAACACGGCGTGTAGGCGGCGTAGCGCACGGGCAGGCTCTGCGCGTCGAAGATCTCGTCCCGGTGCAGGTTGGTGACGGGGACCTCGGCCGTGGGCACGAGGAAGAAGCCGTCCTTCTCCATCTCGAAGGCTTCTTCGCGGAACTTGGGGAACTGCCCGGTGCCCTGCATCGAGGTCGCGTTGACCATGAAGGGCGGCAGGACCTCGGTGTAGCCGTGCTCGGTGGTGTGCAGCTCGAGCATGAAGTTGATGAGCGCCCGCTCGAGCCGCGCCGCCCCCGCCTTGTAGACGGTGAAGCGCGCGCCGGTGATCTTCACCGCCCGCTCGAAGTCCAGGATGCCCATCTTCTCGCCGAGGCGGTCGTGCTCCAGCGGGGTGAAGTCGAAGTTCGGCTTCTCTCCCCAAGTGCGGATGACCGGGTTGGCGTCCGCGTCCGCGCCGTCGGGCACGGCGGCGTCCGGCAGGTTGGGCAGGTAGAGCGCTTTCTCGTCGAGTTCGGCCTCGACGACCTTCAGCGACTCTTCCAGGACCTTGATCTCGGCCGCGACGGTGCGCATCTCCTCGCGGAAGGCGGCGAACTCGGCGCCCTTCTTGTCGGCCGTCTTCATCGCGTCTTCGGCCTTGCTCTTGCGGTGCCGCAGTTCGTCGCCCCGCTGAATCAGCTCACGGCGGCGGCGGTCGAGGGCGAAGACGGGGTCGAGATCGATGCCCTTGCCCCGGCGGGCGAGGCGGGCGGCGAAGTTCTCGGGATCTTGGGCGAGGAGGCGGATGTCGAGCATGGCGCGGCTTTTTAGCAGGCGTCAGGGGCCCCGGTCGAGGTCCTTGAGCTGCTCGCGGGCGTCGGCGGCGTTGTCGCCGTTGGGGGCGAGCTCGAGGTACTTCTTGCAGTGGGACTTGGCGAGCGCGCGGGCGCCCTGGCTGATGTAGATGACGCAGAGCTGGTAGTTGGGCTCGGCCAGCTTGGGGTCGAGGCGGACCGCGGCCTCGAAGTCGCCCTTGGCGCGCTCGGGGTTCTCGCTGGTGCGCTGCACGATGAGGCCGCGCTTGTAGTAGGCCGGGGCGTAGTCCCGGTTGACGGCGATCGCCTTGCTGTAGTGCTGCACGGCGACGTTGGGCTGATTGATCTCGAAGGTGTCGCCGTACGCCGTCCAGACCTCGGCGCGTTTGTCGTCGCAGTCGAGGGCGGCCTTGAAGTCGCCCTGGGCGCCACGCCAGTCACTCGTGCCGTCGGCCACCCCGTTGAAGCGCAGCTGACCGCGCTGGTAGTGGGCGTCGCAGAGCTTGCGGGCCTGCTTGGGGTCGTTCTTGATGTTCTCGGCGACGGCGGAGAACTCCTGGAACCCCTGCTTCGCTTGTCCGGCCTCGAGCAGGGCGCGGCCGAGCCAGTAGCGGTACTCGTTGTTGGGAGCCTCTTCGTCGCTGGCGAGCTGGAACTTCTGGACCGCGAGGTTCGTGTTCTTCTGCTCGAGCGCGACGCGGCCCAGGTAGTAGTGGGCGGCGGTGAGCTTGTTGGCCAGCTGAGCGGAGGTCGTCAGGCGCTCCGTCGCCGTCGCGTAGTCCTGCTTGGCGAAGTAGGCCGTGCCGGCCGCCAGGAGCGCGGGCGCGTCCGTCTTGTGGCGGGTGAGGTAGTCCTCGTAGCTCTTGATGGCGTCCTCGATCTTGCCGAGCGCCTGCTGCGCGCGGCCGATGTCGAAGGCCATGTCCTCGTGGTAGTCCGGGCGGGCCTGGAGACCCGAGAGCTCCTTCATCGCGGCCGCGGCCTCTCCCTTGTCGAGGAGGGTCTGCGCGAGGCGGTGGCGCGCGGAGAGCATGGTGGGCTCGAGGCGGATGGCCTCGCGGAACTCCCGCTCGGCGGCGGCGAGCATGGCCTCGTCCCGGTTGGTGCCGGCCAGGCGCTGCTTCAGGTCGCCGACGCCGTAGTGCAGCATGGCGCTGCTCGGGCGGGTCTCGAGGGCCTTGCCCAGGAACTCGGCGGCCTCGCCCACCTTGGCCTGCCCGACGAGCAGGTCGGCGATGCGCAGGTAGGCGGTCTCGAACTTGGGGTCGATCTCGAGGGCCTTGTCGTAGGCGGCGCGGGCCTCGGGGAACCGGCGGCGACGCATCTCGGAGTCGCCGATGGCCGACTGCAGCTCCGGCGATTGCGGGAACTTGGTCGCGCCGTCCACCAGCTCGGCGAGGGCCTTGTCGGCGTTGTTGAGCGCCTCCTGGCAGCGCGCGATGGAGATGATGATCTCCGGCGTCGCGGCGCCGGCGGCGCGGAGCGACTCGAAGGCGTTGAGGGCCTTGTCGTAGTTCTTCGTGGCGAAGTGACGCTCGCTGAGCATCTCGACGGCCTCGAGGTTCCGCGGGTTGACCTTGATGGCCTCCTCGAGGCTCCGCAGGCCGATGTCCTCCTGGCCGCGCCCGATCTCGAGGCGGGCGCGCAGCATGAGCGCCGCCGAGCGGTCGGCGACGGACGCGCGGCTGTCGGGCATGGCGAGGACCTGCTCGACGAGCTTCTGCGCGCGGTCGTTCACGCCGTTGTGCAGGTCGATGGCGGCGAGCGACACGGCGACGGAGGGCGTGCCGGGGGCCTTCTGGTAGACGGCCTCGAGGATGGGCCGGGCGTTGTCCATGTCGCCGCGGCGGACGGCGGCCTCGCCGGCGAGGCGCGCGGCGGGGAGCAGCTCCGGGCTGAGCGTGCGGGCCTTGTCGAAGGACGCGAAGGAGTTCTCGAGGTCGTTCTTCAGTCGCCAGGCGTGGCCGGCGAGGTACTGGCAGCGGGCGTCCGTCGGGTTGGCCTTGGCGAGCTCGACGGCCTCGTTCAGCGCGGCGCCATCGGAGTTGGCGATGCCGGCGGCGATGCGGGCGCGCTTGCCGGGGACCGTGGCCTTGGTGGCGTCGTCCAGTTTGGTGGAGAGCTCCGCGGCGCGGCGGATCCACTCGTTGTTGCCCGGGAACTCGAGCGCGCCGAAGGCGTAGAGCTCGATGAGGTCGAGCGTCTCGGCGCCGGCGCCCTCGCCCTTCTGTTCGCGGGCGGCGATGGCCGAGCGGTAGCCGGCGACCTCGGCCAGCGTGGCCTCGCCCGGGGGCAGGAGGCCGTCCGAGCCGGGGGCTGCGGCCGAGCCGGGGGTCGATCCGGCGGTGGTGGCCGGCGCGGGCAGGTTCATCACGGGGGGCGGCGTCGTCGGCATGGGCTGCGCCGTCGGCGTCTCCGAGCCCATGATCAGGTCGAGGCCGAAGGGCCCGACGCCATCGATCATGCTCGTCACCCCGCCGATGAGGCCGAGGCCGGCCACGAGGCCGCCGGCGATCATCAGCATCTTCTTGCGGCTGGCGACGGGCTTGGTCGGGGCGACGGCGGCGCCGCTCTCGAGCTGGTCCGCGAGGCCGCCCTCGGCGAACTGACGGGCGGCGTCGTCGTCGGGCAGGTTCGGCAGATCCTCGCCCACGGGGGCGACGAGGCCGCTGAGCTCCTGCACGCCGGGCAGGCCCGTCTCGCCGCGGACGCCGGGGAGGCCGGCCTGGGCGCGGGCGCCGGGCAGGCCCGTCTGACCGCGGGTGCCGGGCAGGGCGGTCTCGCCCCGCACGCCGGGCAGGCCGGCTTCGCCCTTGAGGCCGGGGAGGCCGGGCTCACCCTTGAGACCGGGCAGGCCGGCTTCGCCCTTGAGACCGGGGAGGCCCGCTTCACCCTTGAGGCCGGGGAGTTCGGGGCCGCCGCGCAAGCCGGGGAGGTCGACACCGCCGCGGAGGCCGGGCAGGTCCATGCCGCCCGAGGGCGCGCGGGACTCGACGCTGGCCTTGGGCGCGGGGAGATCCGAGAGGTCGGCGAGGCCGCCGGCGGGGGCCTGGGCGCTGGAGGGCGCCTTGGGCGCGGGCAGGTCGTCCGGCAGGTCGTCGAAGAGGTCCTGCAGGTTGTTGCCGCCGGTGGCCGGCCGACCGGACGCCGGTCGCGCCGGGGGGGCGGCGGCGGGGCGCGGAGGTGGCGCCACGGGGGCGGGCGTCGCTGGGGGCGGCACGAGGCCGGGACCACGCTCGGCCTTGGGCAGGTCGCTGAAGCTGAAGTCGAAGTCGTCGGGCTCGGCGCCGGCGTTCGTCTTCGGGGCGTCCGAGAAGCTGAAGTCGAACTCGTTGCCCTGGGTGCGGCCGCCGCCGACGGACATGGGCTCCGCGACGGGCTCGGGCACGAGGCCGGCGAGGCCCGGGAAGCTGGACAGAGGCAGCCAGGACTTCTGGTCGTACGAGGCGTTCTCGTGGCCGGTCAGGCGGCCCTGCTCGACGAACTCGCGCGCCTCCTCCGGCGTGAAGGGCCCGAGCGTCCGGCCGTCCGTCGTCTTGACGAAGAGGTTGCCGGACTGGGCGATCGTCGCGCCGAAGGCGTCTGCGCCGTCCGGCGCGTCGTCGATGTCCTCGATCTCGTCGAGGAGATCGACGGAGACCTTGGGCATGGACCGCGAGGGCGGGGCGGCCGGCGCGGGGGGCGGCACGAACGGCGGCGCGGCGGCCGCGGGGGCGGCGCTCGGCGGCGGGAAGGCCGGCATGGGCG
>CAINDO010000362.1 GCA_903847385.1 uncultured Myxococcales bacterium | reverse complement strand
GGCTCCGGCGCGGCCTCGACGACCGGCGCGGCCTCGACGACCGGCGCCGACTCCACCGTCGGCTCGGCGTCGGTGGGGCTCTCCGCGGCGGCGGCCACCTGCTCGCGCAGGTGCGTCATCGCCGGCAGCATCTGCGTGGCCTCCATCGGGTTCTGGCTCGAGGTCGGGCCGACGTCCGCGCGGGCCTGGGCCGCGGCGCTGGCCGCGAAGTTCAGGGCCGGCATCGCGACGGTGGCGACCATGTCGAGCGCGTCCGACGGGGGCGGCTCGGGCGCGTTCTGGATCTCGCTCTTCGCCGCCTCGAGGGCCTGGGCCTCCTCGGCGCTGACGACGGGCTCGTCCTTGCCCTTCTTCTTCTTCTTGCGGTCCTTGCGCTTCTGGTTCTTCTTCGACTTGCGGTCGCCCTTGCCAGCGTCCGAGCCCAGGGCGGGCTGGGAGCCGGTGTTCGAGGGCTCGTCGTCGTCGTCGTCGTCGTCCGCGTCCTGGGTCTGCGTGGGGGCCTCGTCCAGGTTGGGCGCCGCCATCGCCAGCGTCTTGTCCGGCTCGGGGGCCGGCGCGGGCGCGGCCTCGACGGGCTTGGGCGCCTCGACCACGGGGGCCGGCTCGGGCGCCTCGACGACGGGGGCCGGTGCGGGCTCCGGAGCCTTGGGGGCGGCGGGCTCGGGGGCCTTGGGGGCCACGGGCGCGGAGGCCTTCGCGGTCTCGGCCTTGGCCGTCTTGACGAACGCCGGCTCCGGCGCGCGCGGGGCCTCGGGCTTGGGCGCCTCGAGGGCGGGCTGGCCGCCACCGAAGAGCGACCGGAAGAAGTTCATGATGCTGGACCAGAGCGACATCACTCTTCCCCGATCTTCACGGTGTCTTCCGTGCTGACTTCCTGCTGGTAATACTCGGAGGTCATCTGGCGGTCCGTCACCACACCCAGGGACTCCTCGAGCGCCTTGGTGAGGTCGAGGCACTCGCCACCGGGCGTGCCCTTGACGGTGATTTTCACCTCACCGTCGGCGGTGATCTCGATCTGAAGCTCGCGTTTCACTGCCATTTGCGCACCGTGATGGAGATGGTCTGGTCGGTATTCACCTCGTCCGTCTCGATCGTGTACCCCTGGCGGGCGATCTCGGACATGACGACGTGGTAGGCATAACGCTGCGTGACCGTCTTGACGAATTGTTCCTGCGTCACGCCGCGGGTGGTCTCGACACCCCACCAGTCGGCCATGAAGACGTAACCTTCGGCGGTGTTCTTCACGCCGATGTCGTAGGTCTTGCTGGCCTTGATGGAGATGTCGGCGAGCTCCTTCTGGCCCAGGTAGCCGCGCACCTCGACGCCCTGCTCGCCCTCGACGAACTCGTAGCCGAGGTCCTTGAGGGCGGCCTTGAGGGCGACCAGGTTCTTGATCTTGGTCTGGACGTTCGTGAAGTGGGACATCAGCCGTTCCCCATGTCGAGGCCGCGGAAGCGGGGGTTGCTGGCGGGGTTGGGCTTGGGCGCCGCGCCCTCTTCGGCGGCGGCTTCGTCCGCCGGCGCGCCGATGGGCAGACCGCTGGCGCTGCGGGCGCGGGAGCGGGCCCAGTCGCGCAGGCCGTCGATCTTCTCTTTCATCGTCAACGCCAGGGGGATGATCTCCGAGGCGGACTGCTCCAGGCGGGGCGTCGTCAGGTCGGCGCCCTCGAAGAAGGCGTCGTACAGGGCGGCGACCACCACCTGCTCGAGCTCGGCGCCGCTGAAGTCCCGCGTGGCCGTGGCGAGCTGATCGAGGTCGAAGTTGGCCAGCGGGCGCTTCTTCTTCTCGAGGTGAATCGAGAGGATGTCCTTGCGCTCCTCGAACGTGGGCATGTCGACGAAGAAGATCTCGTCGAAGCGGCCCTTGCGCAGCAGCTCGGGCGGCAACATGGAGACATCGTTCGCCGTGGCGATCACGAACACGGCCGACTGCTTCTCCTGCAACCAAGTGATGAAGCTGCCGAACACGCGGGCGGTGGTGCCGGCGTCGCTCTGGCCCGAGGACTGCACGCCGCTGAAGCCTTTCTCGAGCTCGTCGAGCCAGAGAATGGCGGGGGCGACGGCCTCGGCGGTGGCGATGGCCTTGCGGATGTTCTCCTCGGACGAGCCGACGAGGCCGCTGAAGACCTTGCCGACGTCCAGCCGGAGCAGGGGCATCTGCCACAAGGCGCCCACGGCTTTGGCCGTCAGCGACTTGCCGCAGCCCGGGATGCCGATGAGCAGGATGCCCTTGGGCACCGGCAGGCCGAACGCGCGGGCCTGCTGGGTGAACGCGCCCTGGCGCTTGTGCAGCCAGTCCTTGAGGGTCTTCAGGCCGCCGACGTCGTTGAACTGCTCCTGCGTCTCGTAATACTCGAGCAGGCCCGACTTGCGGATGATGGCCTTCTTCTCCGACAGGATGGTGTCCATGTCGAAGTCGCGGTGGCGCACCAGGCTCTTGGCGAAGACGTTGTTGGCCTCTTCGTAGGTGAGCCCGAGCGCGGCCTCGGTGAAGCGGTCGCGGTTGTCGTTGCCGTGGCGCGTGCCCAGATCGGGGAAGTCGTCGCAGAGGCCGTCGATCAGCGCGCGGATGTCGGCGCGCGTCGGCAGCGAGAAGTCGACGACCGCCATCTCCTTCTCGACCTCGTTGGGGATCTTCATCGACGAGGACAGGAGCATCACGTTCTTGAGCTTCTCGGACTCCTTGAACGCGCGGTGGCAGTCCCGCAGGCGCCGGACGACGACGGGATCCTTCAGGTACGGGTGGAAGTCGCGCAGCACGAACAGCGCGCTGTCCTCGTACTTGATGAGGAGGTCGAGCGCCTTGATCGGATCGCGGAGGTCCGTGAACTCCTGGTCGCCCGTGAAACCCTCGGTGATGGACCAGTAGAGGAGCTTGCGCTTGACCGCGCTCTTGGCGTTGAGGGCGTCGCGCGTGGCGACGATGGCGCGCTCGACGCGCTCCTCCTCGGAGGAGTTGATGTAGATGATGGGGTACCGGGCCTTGACCAGGTGCTCCAGCTCCGTCTTGCTGTCGACAAGCATTCCGTTCAGCCCTCGTACCCGTGGCGCTGCAAGACCTCGCGGAAACGCCGCAGGGTCTTCTTGAAGGTGTCCGCCGCACCCTTGAGGGCGTCCAGGACCTCGTCCGTGGCGTCCAGGTTGGCGGCGGTGTCGCGGCCGTCGCGGAGATCGGCGGCGTAGGTCTGGGCGAGCTCGACGTTGTTCTTCAGCTCGCTGGCGACGTCGTTGATGTCCTCGAAGACCCGGACGGCCTCGGTCTTCAGGGCGGCGTACTCGGCCTGGGCGGCGGGCGCGGCGGCGGGTGTGGCGGAGGCGACGGCCCCGGCACCGCTGGCGAGCTTCTCGCGCAGGTCGCGGATCTCGGCGTCCGCGCGCTCTTTCAGGACCTCGGCCGTGCGGCGGGCGCTCTGGGCCTGCTCGAACAGGCGCCGCATCTCGGCGAGCTCCTGCGTGTGCTGGGGCGAGGGCCCGGCGGCGGGGGCCGGTGCGGCGGCGGCGAACTTCTGCTGGAGCTGCTCGAGCTCGTTGCGCAGGTCGCGGTTGGTCCGCTTGAGCTCGTTGACCTGGTCCTGCACGCCGCGGCTGCCCCCGGCGGCGGTCTGGGCCTCGGACAGGGCGGCCTGGGCGCGCACGAGCTCGCCCTGGAGCTGGGCGTTCTGGGCGCGCGTGGTCTCGTGGGCCTGGCTGAGCGCCTGCCAGTCCTGCACGGACACGGCGCCCTGGGACGACGTGAGCTGGGCCTGCAGCGCGGCGATCTCGGCGCTGTGCATGGTGCGCGCGGCGGTGACCTGCTTCTGCAGGGACTCGACCTGGGAGAGCAGCTCGCCGACGCGCCGCTGGAGGGCGTCGCGCTCGGCGGTGACGCCGGCGTCCGCGCTGCCCTTGGCCGCGAGCTGGTCCTTCAGCCGCACGAGCTCGGTGCTGGCGGTCTGGAGCTGCCGCAGCAGGTTCTCCTTCTCGGCCAGGAACTCGGCGCGCACGCGGGCGGTCTGCTCGGCCACGGCGGCCTGGACCTCGCCGTCCTTCTGCTCGGCGCGGACCTGCCAGCGGGCCGACTCGACCTGCAGCGCCTCGATCATCGCCTCTTTCTCGGCGACGACCTGGCGCAGGTGCTCCACGGTGGTGTTCAGGCCCTTGCGGGCGCCGTCGTCCTCGCCGAGCGCCAGGCGCAGGTTCTCGTTCTCGTCCCGGGCGGCGCGCAGGTTGTACTCGGCGACCTCGAGCTGCTTCTCGACGTCCTTCTGCGCCTTCTCTTTCTGGCGCACCTCGCGCTTGAGGTCGTTGACCGAGTTGACCAGGTCGCCCTCGCGCTCGGCGCCGGCGCTGAGCGAGCTCTGGAGCTGCGCGGCCTTCTCGGCCGTCTCCGTGAACTTGATCTCCAGCTCGGCCTTCTCGCGCCGGTACTCCTCGAGCTGGGCCTGGGACTGCTGGATCTGCTTGGTCAGCTGGACCGAGCGCTCGGCCTGAGTCTCGGCCTGCTCGCGGCCGCGCTCCACGGCGCGCTCGAGCTCGCCGATGCGCCGCGCCTTGTCCTGGATGTCCTGCCGGAGCTCGGTCAGGTCCGTCTCGGCCTTGCCCTTGTCGGACGTGGACGAGGCGGCCTCGATCTTGGCGCGCTCGAGCTGGATCTTGAGCAGTTCGATGTCGTTGCGCAGGGAGTCCGACGTCTGGGCGGCGGTCACGACCTGCTGCTCGAAGCTGGCGCGGGCCTCGGCCAGGCCCTTCCAGTGATCGACCTCGCCGCGCAGGCGGGCCACCTCGGCGCCCATGTCGACCCCGCCGCCCTGCGCCGGGCGGGGCAGGGGCATGGGCGTGGGGCCACCCGAGGCCGGCCGACCCGTGGGCTGCTGCGTGGGCAGGGGCAGGGGCCGCGGGTTGGGCAGCGGCATGGGCTGCGGAACCGGCTGGGGGGCGGGGGCCGGCGTGGGCAGCGGCGGCGGGGCCGCGGGCTGCGGTGTCAAGGGCCGGGGCTGGGCCTGCTGCGTGGGCAGATTCGAGATCGGACGGGGCAGCGGCATGGGCTGCGGCTGGCCCGCGGTGGGCAGCGACGGCGGCTGCGAGGGCTTACGGGGCGTGCCGGCGGCGCCCTCGGGGAGCCGCTGCGGGCGCAGGGTGCCGACGAGGCGCGGCCCGGGCGGCACGGGGGCCGCGGGCTCGTTCGAGGGCAGCTCGTGCCAGCCGAGGCGGAAGTCGCCGCAGCGGATCTCGTCGCCATCGGACAACTGCGCCCGCTGGATGCGCTGGTTGTTCACGAACGTTCCGTTGCTGCTGCCCGTGTCCTCCACGAAGAACGCGTTGCCCTCGAGCCACATGCGCGCGTGGCGCCGGGAGACGGAGGGCTGGCTGATCGTGATCGTGCATTGGGGGTGGCGGCCGACGCTCACCTCCTCGCCGAGCCTGACCATCACCTCGCGCCGCTCGCCGTCGGGCGTCTGGTAGGTCACTCTTGCCTGGCGGGCCATGGATCGCGAGCCTCCGCATGCTTTGGAGAAATGGCCGACGAATATAGCCGTGCCGCAACCCACTGACAACCTTCGGCGGGGCCGATTGGGGCGGCCCCGAGTCGGGGGTGGGCTGCGCCGCGGTCGTAGCGAATCCGGGTCGGATCGGCTAGCGTGTCCGCCGCGAAACCACGACCCCGGGGACCGGGAAAGACCACCGTGCAAAGTGCCGACGAAGTCCGTGCCTATCGCGGCCAGACCCTGAGCGGGGCCTGGCTGGACGACCTGGATCTGCGGGGCCTCGACCTCGTCGAGACGACCCTGTCCGGCGTGAACATGCGCAAGGTCGGCCTCGGCGGTGCGCAACTCCAGCGCACCCGCTGGGCCCGGGCCGAGCTGACGAGCTGCGACCTGCAGCGCGCCGAGCTGAACGACGCCGCCTTCGACGGCGTGCGCCTGCAGCAGTGCAACCTCGCGCAGGTGCGCGCGCCCGGCGCCAGCCTGCGCAACGCGCACCTGATCGATTGCATGATGCCCGGCATGCTGCTGGACGGCGCCCGCTGGAAGGACGTCGTGGTCGAGGGCGCCGACACGCCCTACATGTCCGCCGAGAAGGCCGTGTTCCTGCGCTGCCGCTTCGCCAACCTTCGCCTGGGCGGGGCCCCGCTCATGCGCGCGCGCTTCGCCGGGGCGTTCTTGATGGAGTGCGACCTGCGCTTCGCCAACCTCTACGCCGCCGATCTTCGGGGCGCCGTCCTGGTGCGCTGCGACCTCTCGGACGCTCACTTCGACGACGCGGACCTCACCGGCGCCGTGATCATCGACTGCACGACCGAACGCACCGACTGGGCCGACTGCCGCCGCTGACGCGCCGGCCGGTCTCGAAGCCCCGACTCTGATGACGCACTGAAAGAGCCCTTCGCCATGCCGAGCCACGACTGGGAAGCCCTCCACAAGGAACTCGACGCCGCCACCCGCAGCTGGAGCCGCGAGGAGCTCGTGGCGCTGCTGCGCGACCTGATCCGCGAGTACGTGATCGAGCGGGGCCTGCCCACGGGCACGCCGGCGCAGGCCACGGGGCCGGATCTCTCCGCGATGGACTTCATCGCGCTGATCACGCACCTGAAGCGCACCTGCAACCTGCCGGAGCTGAACCTGTTCTCCGTCGACGGTCGGCGCGTGATCGTGGACCTCGAAGGCCCCCGCGAGATCCGGGTCGCCGCGCGCCCCGCGCCGAGCGCCGCCACGCCCGTCGGCCAGCCCGTGAACCCGCCGCGCAACGTGCCCGTGCCCTCGGCCGCCTCTCCGGCGGCGCCCGCGGCCGCGGCCGACGCCCCCGACGACGCCGGCCCCAAGGGCGGCGAGAAGCCCCCGGTCAGCAAGCGCTTCAAGCACCTCGAGTTCGACTGAGCCCGCGCGGCCCGCTTGACGCCGTGTGAGGCTGCGCCGACACTTCGCGCTCCCCGTACAGTCCGGATCCGGTCGGAGCGAACCATGCGCGTTCTCGTTCTCGTCGCAGGTGTCGCCGCCACGGCGCTCGGCGCCTGCAGCAGCGATTCCTCGGAAGACGCCCCCACGGGCGGCACCGCCAACACCGGCGGCACGCCGTCGGCCGTCGAGGCGCCCACCTTCGTCGCGGACGTCGCGCCGATGCTCAAGACGGGCTGCGCCTTCCAGAGCTGCCACGGCGGCGGCTCGGGCGGCTTCAACCTGCCGGACGTCGACCCCGCGGTGATGTACGCGCAGATCGTCGGCCAGGCCTCGCGCACGCTGACGGGCATGCCCCTGGTCGACCCCGGGAAGCCCGAGAACAGCTTCCTGATGCTCAAGCTCGACGACGCCCAGAACACGGTCGACGCCCGTTGCGTGGGCGGCCGCTGCGGCGGCCCGATGCCCGAGGGCGCCGGCCTGTGGCCCGAGGAGAAGCGGGAGACTTTCCGCGCCTGGATCGCCGCCGGCGCGCCCTACGGCGAGCTCGACGGCATGCCCGCGCCCGCCCCGGCCGCGCTCGAGCCCCTGGACGTGCGCGTCGAGCTGCCCGCGCCCGACCCCGGGTTCATCGACTTCGTGGCCGGCGAGACGGTCATCCCCCCCGGCGAGGAACGGATGATCTGCACCCACGTCGAGTTCGACAGCGACGAGGAGGCCGCCTTCGAGTACCTGGACTCGATGCAGGGCAAGTACGGGCACCACGTGGTGCTGCTCGCCGCCAAGCAGCCGCTCCCCCCGGGCACGGTGGAGGACTGCACCGCCCCCGAGGACATGGCCAAGTACGACGCATACACCATCGGCGATCAGGAGCTGCCGCCGGGGTACGGCGTGCGTCTGCCGGCGCACCACCGCATGGTCGTGCAGGCCCACTACGTCAACGGCGACGACCGACCCATCCGCACGCGGGACGTCGTCCGCCTCAAGCGGATCCCCGTGGACCAGGTCCAGACCTGGGCGGCCATCTACGTCACCAACACGCTCAAGGTGCGCATTCCGCCCAAGGAGCAGGCGCAGGTCGAGTTCGACTGCCGCGTGAAGAAGGACGTCGACCTGCTCGTCCTCGGCGGGCACATGCACGAGTGGGGCACGCGCTTCGAGCTGCTCTACGGCCCGGACGAGGACCACCTCGAGTCGCTCTATCTGGCCTCGCCGTGGGTGCCGCAGTACCGCGACCTGCCCCCGATGACGCTCTTCTTCCAGAACCCGTTCAAGCTCCAGGCCGGCTACCTGCTCCGCACCAAGTGCCAGTGGCACAACGACAAGGACACCGAGCTCGCCTTCCCCCACGAGATGTGCACGTCGTTCGGTTACGTCGGCGGCACCAAGGATCCCGAGGTCTGTTCGGTCGAATGAACACGCGCCGCCTGACACGCATCTGCTTCGGACTCGCCCTGCTCGCCACCGCCGGCTGCGGCACGGACGACGAGGAGACCGAGACCGCCGCCGGGGGGACCAGCGGTGACGGCGGGACTGGGGACGCCGCCGATTTCGCCCCCGCGCCCGATGCCGCGATCGAGCCCGATGCGGCCCCCGCCGAGCCAGGCTACGCTCGCCTCCGCTTCGGCACGACGGAGGGCGTGCGGGCCAACCCGACGCTGGTCGACGCCCTGAAGGGCCGCGTGATGGGCGACCTCTTCCTGGGCGTGGACGTCGGCCTGATGGGCCCCAACGACGGCGCGCCGACCTTCGGCTCCGTCGACCTCATGGACGTCGACCTGACGGCGGTCGATTCCGAGTCCGAGGCCTGGACGAGCATGCCCCTGGCCCCCGGCGAGTACATCTTCCTGGGCATGATGGACCTGGACGGCAACGCCGCCGAGTTCGACGATTCGCCCGATCCGGGCGACCTGGCGACGCTGCCCCTGCACCGATTCACGGTGGTTTCGGGCGAGACGGTCGACGCCCTGATACTCTTCGAACTCGTCTACAACTGAGAGAAAGCGCCGCCGGCGCCATGTACTCCTCCGCCGCGCAGCGGCACCTCGCCGACGGGCTCTTCGAGGCCGAGCGCCAACGCTGGCGGTCCGCGGCGGAGTCCTTCGAACGCTGCGCGCGTATGGCCCCCGAGGCCTACGGGCCGATGCTGGCCGCGGCCATCTGCCGCTTGCGGTTGGGCGAGGCCCGGGCGGCGGTGCTGTGGCTGGAGACGGCCCCGTGCACCCACGTGCCCGCGCCGCCGCCGTGGGACGCCCAGTATCCCTACCTGTGCGCCGCGGCCCGCCTCGCGCTGGGGGATCCGGACGGCGCCGGGCGCGCCGCCGTCGACCTGCCCGAGCGGATGCGCGCCCGGGTGGACGCCCACGTGCTCCTGGAGACGGGCCAGTACGGGCGGGGCGTGCGGGCGCTGCTCTTCGCATTCAAACGAGCCGAGCCAGCGCCCCCCCGATGAGCAGCGCCAGCGTCGACGCCCCGAGCAGGGCGCCGGCGGGGCCGGACACGCGGTCGATGGTCTTCAGTTCGGATTGGCAGCGGCGGCAGAGCGCGAGCACGGTGATTCTCCTCGGATGGGCCCGGAAATGGGCGACGGAGGCCTTTGCATCCGCCGTGCCGGGCCTTTCACGCCGGTGGGGCACCCGGTTCTGACCGAAATGCTGTGATTCGTAGCATCGTCGCGCCGGGCCCTGTCACCGGAACGTCGCTTGAGCGGGCCCGCCGCCTGTGATACCCACGCCCGTTCGTCGAACCGCCACCCCCAAGAGGTCCACATGCCGGATTGGCTCAACAAGCTGCTGCCCATCCTGGTCCTGCTCGCGGTCGTCGTGGTCGTCATCCGGCGTCTGCCGCGGGTCGAGCTCGGCCACTCCGAGGCCTTCCGCGCCCGGCGCGTGGCCAACTGGCTGCCCGTGGGCCTCGCGTACGCGTTCCTCTACATGGGCCGCTACAACCTCACGGCCTACAAGAACGCCGTGGGCATGTCGAACGACGACTACGGCTCGATCGATGGCTTCGGCGCCATCGTCTACGGGCTTTCGTTCATCCTGAACGGGCCGCTGACGGACCGCTTCGGCGGCCGCTTCACCATGCTCGTCGCGGTGATCGGCGCCGGCCTGGCCAACGGCGCCATGGGCCTCTTCGCCCAGGACGGCTGGACGCCGGAGAAGGCGGGCACCTTCAGCCTTCTCTACGCCCTGAACATGTACTTCCAGAGCTTCGGGGCGGTCTCCATCGTCAAGGTCAACGCCGCCTGGTTCCACCTGCGCGAGCGCGGCACGTTCGGCGGCATCTTCGGCATCCTGATCAGCCTGGGGCTGTACTTCTCGTACGACTGGACGCGCTGGATCGCCGAGTTCTGGGGCGTCGAGGCCCCCAAGGGCGCGCCCCGGCTGGACCCCTCGGTCGCGGCCGACCACTGGGTGTTCTGGGTGCCCGCGCTGGTCCTGTTGGTCGCGGCGGTGGTCGTCTACATGCTGGTCCAGGACACCCCGGGGAAGGCCGGCCACGACGACTTCGACACGGGGGACGCCGGCTCCGGCGACACCGGCGAGCGCAAGCCGCTGCTGGTGCTCGTCAAGCTCATGCTCACCAACCGCATCATCCTCACCATCACGGCCATCGAGTTCTGCTCGGGTTATCTCCGGAACGCCGTGATGAAGTGGTACCAGGTCTACGCCAAGGCCATCGGTCAGGGCGGGGACTTCGTCGCGATGAACTGGGGCATGTTGCTGTGCTGCGCCGGGATCCTGGGGGGTGTGTTCGCCGGGACGATCAGCGACGCGGTCTTCCAGAGCCGCCGGGGCCCGGTGGCGGCCATCCTGTACGGCGGCATGGTGCTCGGCGGGGCGGGGTTGATGTTCCTGATGGGCAGCCCGGCCCTGGGCTGGATGGTCATCTTCATGTCGCTGTGCATCATCGGCGTGCACGGCATGTTGAGCGGCACCGCGTCGATGGACTTCGGCGGCAAGGCCAACGTCGGCATCGTGGTGGGCATCATCGATGGTTTCGTCTATCTGGGCAGCGCCCTGCAGTCGATCGTGCTCAAGAAGGTCCTGCCCGAGACGGGCACCCCCGCCGCGGCCGAGGCCGCCAACTGGGTCACCTGGGCCTACGCCATGTTGCCCATGGCGGCGGTCGGCCTCCTGCTGTCGCTGCTGGTCTGGAACGCCCGGGCCACCAAGTCCGCGGCCGCCCACTGACACCCGCGATGCGGCGCCTCAGCCCTTGAGGAACCGCACCAGCAGCACGGTGATGTTGTCGTTGCCCCCGTTCTGATTGGCCGCCCGGATGAGCGCGTTCGCCGCGTCGTCCAGGTGCTCCTGGTGGCCGATCAGGATGTTCGTCATGATCCAGTCGTCCACCATCTCGGACAGGCCGTCGGAGCAGGCCAGGTAGACGTCCCCGGCCTCCGGCGTGTCGACGGTGAGCTCCGGGTCGACGTCGTCCTCCAGGCCCACGGCCCGGATGATCACGTTCTTGCCGGCCTTGGCCCGGGCCTGCTGCTCGGTCAGGTGGTAGAACTTCTTCAGGTGGTTGACCAGCGAGTGGTCTTCCGTCAGCAGCGTCAGCTCGTCCTTGCGCAGGCGATAGCAGCGGCTGTCGCCCACATGCCCGATCACGAAGCCGGCGTCGGGGCTGTAGGTCATGGCCACCAGCGTGGTGCCCATGCCCGCGCAGCTCTCGTCCACCTGCGAGCGGTTGTAGACCCGCACGTTGGCCACGCGCACCGCGTTGGCGATGGCGTTCTCGTCGTGGCTGCGGCTCTCCATGATCTCGAAGGGCCAGACGAAGTCGGGCTCCTTGCGCCAGCGCACCATGAAGTCGGCCACGGCGTCCGCCGCGATGCGGCTGGCGATGCGGCCGCCGACGTGGCCGCCCATGCCGTCGGCGAGCACCCAGGTGTTGTGCTCGGGGTGAACGGAGTAGGCGTCTTCGTTGACTTCGCGGGCGCGGCCCACGTCCGTCGCGGCGGCGGTGATGATGCGGAAAGACGGGGGCACGGGTTCAGTCCGGCTCGAGTCGGGCCTCGATGGAGTATTGCGTCGTGCAGCTCGCCTTGGGGGCGTGGACCCACACGAAGAAGCGGCCGGGCTCGATGCGCCGCGTCAGGCGGATGTACGGGCTCGCCGACTGGGTCTCGCGTTCGATCTTCGCGCCGTACTTGTCGGCCAGGTACGCCTCGCAGTCGGCGTCCGGCTTGTCGAAGTGGATCGTGACCGTGATGAGACCGGGGGCGTCGGCGTTGAAGATCTTCCAGTCCGAGAGGTCGCCGCCGTTGGCGGACAGCGAGTCGGTGAAGACCTTGTTCATGGGCAGCGGCTTGGCGATGTGCCGCTCGAAGTCGTCGTCCTCGGGCTTGTCGTCGCCGCCGCACGCGAGCAGCGCGCAGGCCAGGAGGGCGGTCAGACGGGGCAGGGCGTGCAGCCGTTTCACGGGCGAACTCCGATGCAGATGCGACGTGGGCGAGGGAACCTCGAAGCGGCAGCATACGATGCCTCGCCGGGATTTGCCACGTCGACCGCGGGCTCAGGGTGCAGGCGGGCCGATCTCGCCGACGATGCGGATGGCGTCGCCCGAGAGCGTGCCGACGGGGCCCACGATGGGCGAGGCGCCGACCCGGTCGAAGGGCAGGGGGATGAGGCTGCCGAGCAGGGCGGGCAGGGCGTCGCGGCGAAGCGCGTCCACGGCCGCCGCGCGAACGAAGCTCTCGTTCGGGCCCAGATCCAGGGGGTCGACGACCTCGGCGAAGGTCAGCACCGCGTCTGGATCCGACGTCAGGAGCAGGCCCACGGCGCCGTCGCGCTCGGCGACCACGGCGGGCACCACGACGGCCATCAGCAGGTGGATCGTGCGGCCGAAGACGGAGAACTGCGCGGCGAGGCCGGGCAGGGTCACGTCCACGTGGTCGCCCCGGGCGACGAAGACGGTGGGCAGGACCGGGGTGGCCGCCAGGTTGCCGGGGAACGCCAGGGGCGCGCCGCTACGCCACGCGTCGAAGAACAGCGTGTTGAGCACGTCCAGGTCGATGGCCAGGCCGACGTCCTCGGGACCGCGCGTGGAGGGCAGGGGGCCGGGCACCTCGAGCGCGCCGGCGCCCGGCGGCAGGTCCAGGACGGTCGGTGCGTCGTAGCGCACCCGCGCGTCGAAGTGTGCGCCGGCGGCGTCCACGACGGCGTCGGTGAAGCAGCTCTCCTGCGGCAGCGTCGCCGACTGCGGCGGCGGCAGGGTGACCTCGGGGGGCAGCGCGAACGACTGCCCGATCCGGGCCGCCGAGGCGTCCAGGCTGGCGGCGTAGGCGATGCTGACGCGCTCGGCGATGATCGCCTCGGTCCGGGCCGTGATGGCCGGCGCGAACTGCCCGGCGGCCGGGTCCAGGTGCAGGTCCAGGTTCACGACCTGGGTCGTCACCGGCGTGCTCGCGCCTTCGACGACGCAGGCGTTCGCCGTCAGGTCGATGCCGCCGTCGGAGATGATGGCGTCTGCGGTGGCGGTCTGCTGCACGGCCTGGCACAGGCAGCCGAAGAAGCCCGCGAGCGCGCAGGCCTGGCCCACATAGTCGATCTCCACGCCGGCGAGGGTCAGCGTCGTGTCCAGGCCGCCGTCCCGCGGGACGACGTCCACGCCGCGCTCGGCAACGCGGATGGCGCTCAGCACCACCAGGCCGCCGCCGCACTCCATGGGCACGGCGCCCAGCTGCAGGTTCGCCGGATCGAAGGCGGTCGCGGCCTGCGCGGCGAAGTCGTCGGGGACCGGGTCGTCGTCGTCGAACCACGTGGGGTTGAGGCCGATTCGCAGCGCGCGCTCGAGCCAATCGCCCGGTGCGCGGAAGTCCCCCGCGAGCACGGCGCGCTCGCGGGTCACAGTGCGCCCGAGGGCGTCCACGGCCGAGACGGTGAGCACGTGCAGGCCCGGGGGCAGGTCGAGCACGGTGGCGAACGCGCCGTCCGGTCCGGCTGGGACCTCGACACCGTCCACGGACAACGATACCAGGCCGATGTCGTCCGTGGCCGTTCCGGTGACGGTGAGCGCGCGGGGCCAGAAGCCGCCGGGCGTGGGCGACTCCAGCACGAGCGCGGGCTCGTCCGCATCCAGGGCGACCTCGAAGCGCGCGGCGACCTCGGTGCCGGCGACGCGGCCCTCGACTACGAGGGGACCGCGACCCTCGAGCACGACCGTGCCGGCCCCGGCGCCGGTCACCCGGCCCGTGCCCGCAATGACGCTGTATTCGAGCGCGCCGGTGGTGGGGTTGCCGTAGGCGTCCTCGAACGCGACGTCGACCTGCACGGGGCTGCGCGGCGCGATGACGGCCGGCGAGGCCTGGAGGTGCGCGACGGCCGGCGGGCCCGCATGGACGGACCACGGCGCCGACGCGGAGAGCGCGGTGCCCGGCACGCGGCAGGTCACGGTGAACGGGCCCGCGGCGGGCAGGCGCGTGGCGGTCAAGCCGGCGCCGTCCACCGTGACGCCGTCCGGCGGGTCGACGCTCAGGGTCGTGTCCGCGGCCATGGGGGCGTCGAAGGCGTCGCGCACGATGCAGGTCGCGGTGATCGTCTCACCGGCGGCGCTCTCGGTGGGGTCGAGCGAAAGGGCCACGGAGGTCGCTTCGGGTACGGGCGCGGCGTCGGGCTCCGGTGGCGGCGCGGCGTCGAGCTCGGGCGGCAAGGCCGCGTCGGGCACCGGCGGGGGCGCAGCGTCCGGCGGCGGGGGTGGCGCGGCGTCCGGCACCGGCGGGGGCGCG
>CAINDO010000361.1 GCA_903847385.1 uncultured Myxococcales bacterium | reverse complement strand
GGGCTGGAGGCTTCCCAGCAGGATGCGACCGCGCTCGATGCCCTTCGTGCTTCCGGTGTTGGTCGCGACGGCCGACGGCGCGCTCCCGAGGAACAGGGTGCGCGCGACACGACGGGCTGCATGGTGGGCGCCAAAGCGCGGGTCCTTGGTGTCGATCTCGGCGGCCTCGGACCGCTCGCCGTCGATGTCCTTGTCGATGACCGCGTCCCAGCCGGCGCCGAGGTAGTAGGTCAGCTCATTGCGCGCGCCCCCATCGTAGAGCGGCAGGCTGCCGGGGAGCAGCATCAGATCCTTGTTCTGGTCCTTCCACAGACGGAAGATCACCTTCGCCATCAGCTTGAGGACGCCCCGAGTCCGCTGGAAACTGTCGAGTGTCGTCCAGTCCTCGTAGAGTCGGTCGAAGACCTCCGGGTGGATGGGGTAGGCCCGCTTGAGGCGTTCCTGGTAGCGGACTTCGTGGCTCTCGGAGGGCAGACGCGTTCCCTCGTCCCGGTAGAGGGCCGCGAAGGCCGCGCACACCTCGTCGCGGCCAACTTCGTCCCGGATCGGCTCGAACAAGCGCCGCCGCACGATCTCGAACGACTCCTCGATGGCCACCGGCTTCCAGAGGGCGTGGACGCGGCCGAAGAGCTTCTCCAACGCACGGAGCGCGGCGACCCCGAGTGAGCTGCCCACCTCCACCTCGGACTCCGGCAATGAGGCGAGCAGGATCGCGTTCGGCACGAGCTTCGCCGATTCCGTCAGGGCCTGAATGAAGGAGAGGTTGCTGTCGTACGTACCCCCGGAGAGGGCGCGCCCGTCGGGGAACTGCCGCACGTAGGTGACCAGCTCGTCGACCAGGACGACGCAGGGCGCCGCGCTTTCGAGGATCCGCCGCAGGGTCTCCTTGCCAGGCGACGTTCCCGTCTCATCGGCCTGACGCACGAGATCAAACGCCTCGAGACCCCCGAGCTGCATGGCCAGCTCACCCCACAGGGTGTGGATCTCCACCTTGCCATGCTTCCAGGGCTGGCCAGGCGAGTGCGCCGTGCCGTCGAGAACCGCGACGCGTGCCTTGGGCACGTCCATCAGTCCAGACTGCGCGAGCAGTGAGGGAACCCCGGGCAGGTCCGCCAGCGGGCACTCGCGCATCGCCAAGTGGTAGACCGCCAGCATAGTGTGCGTCTTGCCACCGCCGAACGAGGTCTGAAGTTGCACGACCGGCTCACCGCCACGGCCGTTGAGGCGTTCGGCCACCTGGGTAAGCAGGAGCCGCATGCCCTCGGTGATGAAGGTGCGCTCGAAGAAGGTTCGGGCGTCCTGGTAGACCGGAGGGGCCTTGCCGGCGCGGACGGCGCTGATGTCGGCGGCGAACTCGGCCTGCTGAAACGTGCCGGCCAGCACGTCGGGATGTGGGATTGCGATTTCGCGCCAGGACTTGAGGGTCATTGGGCAAGGTCCTTCGTCTGCCAGGGGACAGTCACGGTCGGATCGATGATAAAAGAGTCTTTGGAGAGGGGACCGAGCTTCTGACTGAGGTTCAGCTGCTGATCCCGCCTCCGGTTCGCGGTCACTGGATCAGTTGGTGGCCATTTCACGTCCACGAAGACGCGTACCCGTGTCGCGGTGAGCGCCCGTCGGGCAAAGTCATGGAGGTCGGACTCGGGGCAGGTCGCGGCAACCGCGAGTCCCGCCATCGCGTCGCGTGCCTTCCATGCAACCCAATCCGCGAGCTCGGCCGGTACCTGGTCACCCCCAGCCGTTGCCTGGCGGTAGTCCCTGATCTCGATGAGCAGCAACTGGGCGCTGGCCGGAACCCAGGCAACGAAGTCGATGACCGCTTGAGACAACGGATTGGGGGTCCACTCGGATGGCGCGCCGACCTTGGCCTTGCGGGTGCGAATCTTGAATCGCCAGTTCTGCATGAGGCGTCGCGCGTGATCCGAGTCCTCGTACCGCACGACCTCCCAATCGTCTGGGAACACGATTTCCTGTCGTTCCTCGCGAAAGGCGGCCATCAAATCTCTACCTTCGAAGGGAGCTGGCGATCTGACTGCTCCAGTTCCTCTCGAAGCGCGGCAACGTCGCCGGAGGCCGCAAGGTCGGAACCTGCGGTGACCACGATGCCGTCGTCACCCCGTGTCAGCCCTGTGAATCGAGCAGCTGGATTGACGCCTCGCGCGCGCAACAGCAAGTCGATCTCGACCAGCAAGAACAGGCTGTGGGTCGCCGTGAAGACCTGCACGCCACCCGCGGCCAGCTTGAGCAGGATCGGTGCCACTTCGCGAATGAGGGCCGGATTGAGGTTGGCTTCGGGCTCGTCCCAGAAGAGGCTGCCTTTGTCGTCGAGGCTCCCGTTCGCGATCAGGCGCGCCACCATCGTCAGCTTCCGCAGGCCTTCGGCCACCATGTCAGCTTCGACGGCCGCCTTGGGCTCCTTCATCGTGACGTAGAAGCGGTCGCCCTTCAGCTCCGCTTGGCACCCAATGGCCTCTTCCAGCGGCTTCAAGAGCGCCGCGATCTCCTTGCGCTTCGGACCGCGCGCGACTGCGGCCCCCAGGTAAGCGCAGGTATCTCGCCACGTCTTGTCGAACGGGATTGCCCGAGTCTCGAACAAGCTCACGAATCCTGGGTAGACTGAAAGCAGCTCGCGAGTCGGCAGGTAGATGGGCGGCTGCTGGATCCAGGCCGTTGGGACCTCATCGACCTTGACGGCCTTGTCGTGCTGGGAGCTGAACGTGAAAGCAAGGCTTCCCCCGGTGTCCAGCTCGACGCGGACGCGTGCGGTCGAGCGACCGTGTTGACGGCGGGCGAGGCGACCAATCTTGTCCTCATCCGGCCGGAACACCCCCGCGAGGACCTCGGCGAGCTTCGGTTCGAGCCACGACTTGGTCGGCGACTCAGGGGACGGTTGATTGGGCGCCGGCTTCAGCGTCGCCAGGAGGGAGTACAGCAGCTTCAAAACGTGGGTCTTGCCGGTGCTGTTCTCACCGTGGATCACGTTCAGCGCGCCGAAGTCGAACTCGGCGTCGCTGAAGACCGTGAAGTTCTCGACGTGTAGGGTTCGGATCACTTTCGGCCTCCGAGGTCCAGGATGAGCTGTGCTGATTTGGGCTCTGGAACGGCGCTGGCGACCGTCTCGACCGACGCCCACGAACTGACCAGCTCGTTGTAAGCGCGGGCGTCGTCGGCCCAGCCCCGGCGCTCGCAGAGGGTGTAGAGGCGGTAGGCGAGCTGGCGGATCCCCTCGGTCTTCGACTGCACGGCGTTCACACCGAGGAGCTTGCCGGCCCCACTCTCGCCTTCGGCTCGGAAGGCACGCACGAGGTGGTGGAGGGCCTCCCAGACCGGCAGGCGCTTGTCGATACTGGGGTCCCAGTCGGCGGGGTACTCGGCCGGCCGCAGAAGGCGGACCTTGCCGCCCTCGCTGTCCACGACGCCCGCGTCTTTCAGGCCGCCGACGCTGGTCGCCTTGGCGCGGGCCAGCACGTCGGCTTCGCCGTATGCGCCTTCCTTCCAGCCGTATTGGTCGAACCAGTGGAGGCAGAACTGCGTGTCGCGGTCGAAGTCGTCCTCGGCGAGGAAGCGGTTGATAAGCTGGAGGGCCGTCTTCACCGACATCTCCGTGCCGTCGGCTTCGAGGACGGCCGCATATTTGGAAAAGACCGCCATGCCGGGGCCGATGATGGCTTGAGAGAGATCCACGGGAGCGACGGGAGAGCGGTCGCTCCCCGCGCCCTTGGTCATTTCGTCGAGAGCGACCGGCAGTACGGAGTCGAGTTCCCGGATGAACTCACGGCGAGCGATGGTCGTGGCCGCGTCGGCACGACTTCGACAAACGAGTACGATGCTGGACGCAAGGGCGTTCGTGTTATTGCCGACTTGGCGGTTGTCTCCCTCAGTTCGCACCGGCCACGTGCCTGTGAGGGCAAAGCCGGCCCGCAAAACAGCCTGAAGGAATGTCTCCCATCCAGTTGACGACGTGCCAGAATTGACCTTCGTTTCGGCCTGCTTGAACGCGTAGTAGATAGTCACCGGAGCTGCGGGGTGGGCTTGTTCGGCCAGGCGGTGCATTGCCGAAGTCATCCCATCAAGGAAGAACGCCTCGGCCAATTCCTTTGAACCGTGGCGGGCTGGAGTTGCAACAAGCTCCTCAGCCTTCGGCACGGCAATCCCGACGAAAAGGGACGGAAAGATTGGTCGCAGCGAACGGCGCAACCACACGTAGTAGAAGTCGGAGAGGTCCGCGTACCCGATATTGTCGTAGTAGGGAGGGTCGGTGGAGACGAACTTCCCTACAGAACTGTTGTCACTTTGAGCGTCACTCTGCTGGCTCAGACCGGGCGTCGGAGTTGACGGCAGGAAGTCCAGAACCCGTGCAACGACATGAACCGCCTCGCTCAGCCCCGAACTCGACTTGGCGAACGGCGCACCCTCCGCGTAGTCCCAAACCATAGGAATCGCCTGCTTGCCCAAGCTGGAGCGCATCGCATTGTCTTTGGGTCGCCATGTCGCGACAGAGGACCCGTAGTCCGCTACACGGCTCACAGAGAACGCGAGGTACAATCCGATCGCCTCTCCGTATGCGGTCGCCGCTCGTCCACCTTGCTCCAGTCCAAGGCCGTCGTCTGCCAGCCCCCGCGCGATAGCGTCGTTGCGTGCGGTCTCGCGGGCTTCACCAATCAGACCCGCGAATGTCGTGAGGGCGACAAGTTGACGCGCAGTGAACAGGTCACCGTAGGATGCTAGACCGTAGAGAGGGGGCGAGAACCAGCGCGGGTTGTCCGGCATTTTCAAGTCGGGCTCCCACGTTGGTTCGGCACTAGCGGCGACTTCCTCCGAGTGAGCGTCCGGGTCGAGGTAGATCCGTCCACGGGGCCCCTCGGCAACGATCGCCATCAGCTTTGAACCCATTCTCCCGGCTAGCGCCTCGGCATAGATGTGGCCGGGCTCAATGGCGGTTCCAGAAAGGATGCACTTGAAATTCGCCCCTCTCCCGAGCTTTGTCCCGTCGGCCGACCCCTCGGGCGGGCGACCGGTGCGAACCTCGAATCGATAGCGGTCGCCCACCACGATCGGCTTGACCCAGCTCTCCTTCCCGTCCTTGCTCGACAAGATGTAGCTCGATACGAGGGGGACCGCCACGTGGGAGAATGCCGGATTCGGGCTCTTGACCGTACGCGCCCACAGCCACGCAACAATTTCCACTGACTGGCCGATGAGCGACTTGAGTTCTGGGCGCCTCGCGACCAAGCCTGCCGTGACATCTAGGACAGGGTAGAGGTGCCCGATGCGCTCGTATGCTCTGTCCCGCATCCACTGTCCGTAGTGGCGGACATCCTCGGCAAGCCCTGTGGCTCCCTTCCAGATCCGTCCGTAGTTGTCGCGATCTTCTAGCGCGGCCGGATGCACGGGCGAGCGGCCTGTGAACCTGGGCGGGATCTCAATCATCGCTTTGTTGATGAGCACGGCGACGGGGTTCAAGTCAGACGCCGACACGTCCAGGCCAAGGCGCTGCGCTTCCAGCGGAATCGAACCACCACCGGCGAACGGATCGTGCAGTCCTGGCATCTTTTCCGGGTTGAAGAGCGTCTCGGCGGCCGGGTGGTCCTTGTTCAGTGCGCAGACCTCGCGCCACGAGTCCCGAATCTCCTTGCGCGCACGCTTTAGCACGTCTTCATTGATCGTGCTCTCCCACTTGACCAGCTCGGAGATGAGCTGAAACAGGTGTTTCCGACGTTGGGTGAACCCTCCCCGTTGTTGCAAACTCGGTTTTTGTCCAGGATTCTGGAACTCCCATAGGGACGCCGGGTCGTTCACGAGTTGGCTGAAGATCACCGCCCGCGCTGCTGCAAGGGGTCGCTGCGCCCACCACGAATGCAACGTTGTCGGGTAGCCCGCCGGCGCCTTCCGTTTGCTGCGAGCCGCCTCTTCATTGATGGCGTCCAGCGGCAGCGCCACCTCAATGAGCTTCTTGGGGGACTTGATGGTCGTCATGGGCCTCCGAGGCTCAGCAGGTGGCGCACCGGTGTCTGAAAGCACCCGGCGCAGTAGTCTTCGATCAGCTCACGCACCCACGCCCACCGATCCTCGGGTGGGAAGGTAGCCAGGACTTCTACAACATCCGGCTCGCTGCATAGCAACGTCCGAATCACCTGGGCGCGCTGGTAGAGGAGCGCGGGCGCGTTCAAGTTGAAGACGCGTATCGTTTCCTCGGCACGGCGAAGGCGCCGGGCCGTCAGCCCAACTCGCGGTTGGGCCGTGCCGTCCTGGGCAAAGAAGAGGTAATCGTCTGGGTCCTCCCGGCCCGGGTCGATCAGGTCGGCCGGGTCGTAGGGGCGACCGCCCTGGTCCTTGTGCGTGCCGCACGTGTTCTTGCGCATGCACGAGGCGAAGAGGTTCTCCCAGTCGAAAGTCCGCTGGGGGTAATGCGACTTCGGCCAAAGGTGCTCGATGTGCCACCGGTCCTCCAGCGCCGCCTCGCAGTAGGCGCACTGCCTGTCATGTGTGGCTTGCAGGGCCTGCCGGACCTGCTCGACATCCTCGATACGCGCATGGAGTGTGGCCCAGTTGTCGCGCCCATGCTGATAGCGCATCAAGCAAGCAGGGCAGGCAGCGCGCGCGACCTGGTGCATCAGGGCTGCCCTCCCGCGGGTGGCCGGACCTTGAGAGCCTGAAGTCGCAGCAGCCGTTGACACTCGACCATCAGCGGGTGACGCGCGCCGAAGTGCGCGTCGAGGAAGGTGCGCAAGGACGCCGCCTCTTCGGCCGTGGCGGCCCCCTGCTGGATGAGCGCCTTGTAGCGGCTGAGCTTGCGGGCGGCCTCTACGTCGGGGATCGCGTTGACGCGCATGATCCGAGCGAGCACGTCGGCGCTCTCGACGCCCAGCGTCTGGACCGTGGGCGTCTCCAGGTCGCCGACGCCGCGCTCGACCTCCAGGATGCGGATGCACGAGGCGTCCACGGTCGTCAGGACCTGCGGGCTGTGCGTGGTGAGCACGAGCTGCATCGCCGGAAAGGCCGTGCGCAGGAGGCCCGCGATCTTCTGCTGCCAGCCCGGGTGCAGATGCATGTCGATCTCGTCGATGAGCAGGACGCCTGGAGTGCGCTTGGCGGCCAGCTCACCGAACTGCGGATTCAGCCGGGCGCATCGGTGGGCGATGTCGGCGACGAGGGCCACCATGTTGCGCACGCCGTCGCTGAGCTGGGACAGATGGAGCCGTCCGTGGGTCGGGTGCTCGACGACCAGATGCGCGCGGCCAACGTCATTACCCGACTCGTTCCTCGGCGGCAACCGGCAGTCGATCTCGCGCCAGCCCGTAGGTGCGAGAACCGTTCGTGTTGCGTCTCGGACAGCGGCCAGCAACGATGCCGGACTCTCATCTCTGTGGAACGCGAGTTTCGTACGGTTGCTCGCAGCTCGCGCCATGTCCTCGTACCAGGCAGCAAATGCCTTGAAGGACGACGCGGAGGACAGGCAGTCCTTGTAGCCGGCGAGGCGGCCGAGGGGCGTCGGGTCACGTCGCCGGCGCCCCTCGGTCAGGCGCTGCTCGGCCCAGAGCCTGCCGGTTCCGTAGAAGGCCACCAGGGGCAATGGGGGAGCCAGGTCGCGCATCTCGTGTGCGTATTCGTCAAGGCGCGCGCGCATCCCCGCTGACGCCGCCCGAGCCCCCCTCAGCTCGCGAGATGAGGTGCGCGCGAACTTGCCGACTCCGTTCAGCGACATCCCCCAGTGGAGCCGCTGTCCGTCGATCACGCCTTGCGCCCCGATCTCGACCGGTACGACCGGCGTCATCTCGCCGTCCGCGACCGGCACGAGCCGCACGTCCGACGGCGCGACCCCTCCCCACTGCCGAACACCCGAAAGCTCCTCCACCAGAGGAGCCAGGGCGCACGCCAGCGCATCAAGGATCGCCGTCTTGCCGCGCCCGTTCTCCGCGACGAAGACCGTCAGCGTCGGGTGGAGTTCCACCTCGCACTCGGCGAAGCAGCGGAAGTTGCGCGCGTGGACGCGGTCCAGGCGAAGCGTCGCGGTCGCGTTCATGGGCGCTCCGCGCGCTCCAGGAGCGCCTTGATCTCGATGTTCCACGAAGAGACCCCCCACCCGGGCTCCGCGTCAAACGGGTTCTTCAGGTAGAACGGGCCCTCGACAGCCTCGTCGTCCTCGTTCACGAGCACGATGGCTAGGATGAACTTGTCGGCCTGGTTGAGTGCATAGAGGATCTCGTTCCGGGTCACGGTGAGGGTGTCCGCGCCCTTGAGGCGGCCCTTCACCTCGATGTGACGGGCCTCGGGGAGCCTCCCGTCCGCGGCGGGAGGGTACGAGGTGAGGTCCCAGCCGCACTTCTCGGCCGACACGTCCACGACCCGGCACCCGCAGGCCTCTTCGACCCGACGCACGGCGGCCATCGCGAGCAGCTCGGTGCGCTTCTTGACCGCGGCGTCGGCCTGGGGGCTCACGCTCGATGGCCGCTCACCCCGGAGCCGACGCAGCAGTCCTGCCGGGATGACCAGTGCCCCACCGAGGGCCACGGGCGTGGCCGAGGCCACGTGCCGCATGGACTGAAGCTCCTTCTTCCTGTGGTCCAGGCGGCCTTCGAGGTCGAGCACAGTGCGGCGGACGTTCTCCAAGTTGAGCCGCACGTCCTTGCCAGCCACTTGGTCCTCCCGCAGCTTCATCCACCGGTCGGACCAGAAGGCGATCTCCTTCGAGAGCCGCTCGTGAACAGCCGCCAGAGTCTTGTCCACCTGCGCGATCCGGCGGGAGGCGACCTCATCGAAGTGCTGGGGCACCAGCGTGGTCGCTGCCAGCGCGAGCGCCTTCTGCTCGTGGTCCGCGGACACCCACGGCTCGTTCAGGAGGCCGGCCAGCCTCGGCCTCAGAGCCGGGTCCAGGGGTTCGAGATCGAGGTGCGGCGCGAACCCGGCGAAGGTTGCCGCCCCCAACGGAGACACCCGAACGAACTGGAGGCGCTTGGAGAGGACGCCGCCGTCGCCTGACTTGATCTCGTGCGTAAGGAGGAAGAGCAGGCTGGACTCTTCACCGTCGTCGGCCGGGTCGACCAGGATCGCGCCTTGCCGGAGAAGGTTGCCGTTCTGCTCCAGGATGAGGTCCGTGACGGCCATCATCAGAGGGTGCCCTGGATGCAGCAGGCTCGCGGCGGCTGCCCCGGGCCTGTCCAGAGGGCGCACGGCATCCTTCGTGAAGCACACGCGCTCATAGCGCCGCAGGACTGGCGCGGTGTCCCGTCGGTTGCGACCGGTGATCTGCCGGTCGCGCTCCCGAATCGAGGCAGGGACGTGGGACACCTCGAAGCGACCCCCTTCACGCGGGTGAAGTGAACCGTCGAGCGACTGGAAGGCTTGAAGGAAGAACGACCGAATGAAGAAGGGTTGGAGCCGCCGGGCCTCGGCCTTGTCCATCTCCTCCTTCACTGCGAAGAGCCGATCCACGCTCATCGTCTCCTGGGCCAGCGCGTTGCGGTCGAGGATGCTCCGGATGTGCGTGTGGTCGAGCGCGTTGTCGACCTTGGTGTGGAGCTTGGCCCGGGTCTCGGGGAGGTCGCCGTATTTGATGGCCTCGATGAGCAGGTCGCGGAGGCTCACGCCCTCGAACACCTCACCCAGGATGTCGAAGACGCGACCTTTGAGGGCTTCGCTCTCGACGCGGAGCTTCTCCAGGAGCCGGAAGTACACGTCGCCTTCGCGTGTCTCCTTGGCGACCAGATTCCACAGGTGGCAGACCTCCTGTTGGCCGATGCGGTGGATGCGGCCGAAGCGCTGTTCGAGGCGGTTGGGGTTCCAGGGAAGGTCGTAGTTCACCATCAGGTTCGCGGTCTGAAGGTTCACGCCTTCGCCGGCCGCGTCGGTCGCGACTAGGATCCGCACGCCAGGATCGGAGCGGAAAAGGGCCTGGATCCGACGGCGCTCATCGCGGTGGGTGCCACCGTGGATGGTCACGATGGCGTTCGGGTCGCCGAGCACGCCAGCGATCTTGGCGTGGAGGTAGTTCAGCGTGTCGCGGTGCTCGGAGAAGATAATCATCTTCCTCAAGCGCCCGTCAGCGTCCCGCATGTTCGGGTTGTCCTGGAGGATGCGCGAAAGCTCCTCCCACTTCCGATCCTGGCCGGAGTTCACTACGTCCTGCGCGCGTTGCTGGAGGGCTTGCAGGATGAGCATCTCGGCTTCGAGTTCGCCGATGGTCTGGGACGCCGAAGCCTCGTCCACGAGCTTCTCTTCGAGGGCCTCTTGCTCCTGGGCATCCAGGTCGTCGTCGTCCTCGGGCACTGAGTCGAGCAGCACCTCTGCAAGCGCTTGCCGTCCTCGAACACCGAGGCGGGCATCGCGGAGGCGCTTCTCCAGGCGCTCGCGGCGCCGCCTGAGCGACTGGAAGATGGCCTCGGGGCTGGATGCCAGGCGCCGTTGGAGCGACGTGAGCGCGAAGCCCACCGAGCCCTTCTGGCGGCCTTCGAGCTGGTCGGCCTTGCCCATCTCGGTCTTGACGTAGTTCGTCACCCGCTCGTAGAGCGCGGCCTCGGCCTCCGAGAGTTGGTAGTTGACGGTGTAGGCACGGCGTTCGGGGAACAGCGGGGTCCCGTCGAACTTGACCAGCTCCTCCTTCACCATTCGGCGCATGAGGTCCGAGGTGTCCACCTTGTGGGCCCCGTCGCGGAACCTGCCGTAGAACCGATCGGAGTCGAGCAAGGAGAGGAAGAGCTGGAAGTCCTCTTCCTTCCCACTGTGCGGCGTCGCGGTCATCAGAAGGAGGTGACGCGTGCGCGCCCCCAGGCGCTCGGCGAGCACGAAGCGCTTCGTGCGCTCCAGCTTCTGGCCGAAGAAGTGGGCGGACAGCTTGTGGGCCTCGTCGAAGACCACGAGGTCCCACCCGGCGAGGCAGATCTTCTCCTGGTACTCCTCGCTGCGGGAGAGCTGGTCGAGTCGGACGATGAGGTGATCGTGGTCCTCGAAGGGGTTGCCGCTCGGCGAGGCGACCTCCAACTCGCGCGAGAAGACCCGGAACTCAAGCCCGAACTTCTCGAACAGCTCGTCGCGCCACTGCTCAACGAGGCTGCCGGGGGCGACGATGCAGATGCGGCGTGCGTCCGCCCGCATGATCAGCTCGCGCATGTAGAGCCCGGCCATGATGGTCTTGCCGGCGCCGGGGTCGTCTGCGAGGAGGAAGCGCAGGGGCTGCTTGGGCAGCATGGCTTCGTAGACGGCGGTGATCTGGTGCGGGAGGGGCTCCACGTTCGAGGTGTGGACGGCCATCATCGGATCGAACAGGAACGCCAAGTCGATGCGCTTGGCCTCGGCGGTGAGCAGGAAGGCGGCACCATCCCCATCGAAGGACCACGGGCGCGCCTTGGTGGCGGCCTGCACACTCGCCTCGTCGGCGCGACCGAGGAGGCGCTCCCGGAGCGCGCCGTCGGGGAGTTTGTAGAAGACCTGGAGCGCGCCGTCGTCGATGGGCAGCACCGCCGCTACGGTGACGATGAGCCCCGGCTCAACCCCTTCGAGGCTGACGCCGGCCTTGATGTCCTCCAGACGGGCCATTCGGCTACCTATCTTCCTTGTCTGGAGGCTGGGTCCCCGACGCACCGCCGGCTTTCAACCACACATTCAGATCCGAGGCGTTGACGCGCCGCTGCCCGCCCACCTTCGCAGCACCTGGGAGCCTGCCGTGCCTGCACAGGTCGTAGACGGTGCCGTTCGACAACTTCAGGAGGCGGCACACGTCTTCGATGGTCAAGAACTCGGGCACTCGTCTGCTTCCGTTTCCTTCCGGTATTCTCCGGCTTGTAGCCCGCCTCGGGCTTGGCCGCAAGCCGACACGTCCCGTGTTTCGGGGGGTGTTCTTCGGGTCGCGTCACGGACGTTGGCACAGAGTGTCGGGGCTCAATCCTAGGTATGAACCGCCCCGGCGGCGGCGGGCACGTGTTGAACGACAGAATCTGGTCGGCATCAACGCCCATCTCGCCCCTGCCCAGGCAGACGACGCCGAAATCGGCCTTGGGCCCGCGACGACTTCCCGACGTAGGTGATCTTTCCGCGGTTGCGGGGTAGTTCCACAATGCCCTGGTCACGGGCCGGGCTTCCAACGCCCAGCCGAGCCGCCCCCTCGACGCCCATTGCGGCCCGGTCCGACCGGGGGTACCGTCCGCCCGTTCGGCCGATGGGGAGGGTTCGATGGCGATGAAGACGCGTCTCGCGACGGCGTTCGTGCTTTTGTCCGGCTGCGGCGTGGGGAGCTCGTCGTCGGACGACGGCGACGGTTCCGGGGCGGGCAACGGCGCGGGGTCGTACGCCGACCACCCCATCGTCTGCGACGCCCCGATGTGCAACGCGGACGAGGGGCTCTTCGGCCTGTCGGTGACGATGCCGCCGGTGGAGATGCGGCGCGTCGACGCCGCCGAGATGCGCGCCGACCTCGCGGGCCGGATCTCCGATCGCGCCGACGAGATGGTGTTCATCGCCCACTGGCTGCAGGGGACACCGACGGGCGACAGTGCGCTGGACGCGGCGCTCCGCGCGCATCCCCTGTCGGCGGGGGGTCGGCGGCGCCTGACGTCGGTGCTCGATCGCGACTTTGGTGGCTGGCGCGAGCTTTCGCGCGTTCCACTGACCGACCACCGCGAGGCGGAGTCGGCGCCACGGTTCGAATCGGCCTGGCAGGGGCTCGAGACGAGCGGTTGCGGCGAGATGCGCCTGCAGATGGCGCTGGGCAGCGTGACCGTGCAGGAGCGCGACGACAATTTCTCCGACGACCGGGTGTATTGCGTCGTGCGGGCCACGGACGCGCAGGGCGACCTCGAGTTCGTCCGGACGGATGTTTCGCCGCCGCTCGGGCCGGGGCAGTCCCACGCGTTCGAGGACGGCGTCTTTTTCGGGCGGGGCGGCGCGCGTGACCCGGGGGAGACGCTCGACGTCGAGTACGACTGCTGGGAGATGGACGACGCGAGCGAATACGAGCGGTTCGAGGAGATCCTGGACCAGGTCATGGACATCGCCGACGCCCTCGGTGTCCGGGGAGCCCTCGTAGAGTACGAAGCGGTCGCTCGGGCGCTCATCCTGCTCGGCAAGCTCTTCGACGGGAACGACTACCTCTTCCACACCGCCGAGCGCTTCACCCGCCAGGACTTGTGGGTGCTCGCCGCGACGCAGCCGCAGCGCAGCTTCACGGCGCGCGGGACGCACTTCGGGGGCGACTGGTCGTGGAGCTTCAGCGTGCTCGCCAACGCATGCGCCGTGGGCGAAAGCACGGCCCCGGGATCATTTGGCGGAGGCTGGGACGGGGGCGGCGGGAGCGGGACGGGAGACGACCCGGCGCCGGCGACCTGCGACGGTTGCTGGGTCGGCGGGACGTGCAAGGGTGGCAACGCGAACGACGCATGCGGCACGGGCGGCGCCGACTGTACGAGCTGCTCGGGCCTGGACTCGTGCCGCGGCGGGCAATGCGTCTTCGATTCGAGCCGAACGGTGGACGTGGTGGCGGTCTCCGCGCAGGTCCCGGGGAGCGACCCGGATGGATTCTACTGGGACGTCGGCACCGACACCGCACCGGAGGTCATAATGACGCTCTCGTCAGGAGGTCGATCGGGCTCGACGAACCTGATCGAGGGATACGACATCTGGTGGGACACGACCGTCCTTCGCGACGTCCGCGTCGCCGACCTGATGGACTCGATGGAGGTCGAGCTCGTCGACGACGATGCGCGGTTCGACGAGTTCATCGACGGGTGCCACGGCGCAGCGACGCGCGCCGACATCTCTGCGGGCGAAGTCACTTGGGGCTGCGGTTCGTCCCAGGTCACCATCGGCTTCCGGTGAGTCCCCCATGCAAGACCCCATGCAACGCCAGTGGCTCCTCCTCCGCGCCATCCCGCGCGCACCGAAGGTGGTCGACAACGCCGGCCTGCGCGCGGTGCTGGCGGCGAACGGGCACGAGGTGTCGTCGCGCATGGTGCATCGCGACCTGACGGCGCTGGCGCGGGTGTTTCCCCTGCAGGTGGACACTCGGTTCGTGCCGCACGGGTGGTCGTGGATGCGCGACGCGCCGGGCCTGGATGTGCCGCAGATGGACACGCCGACGGCCCTGGTCTTCAACCTGGTGGAGCAGCACCTGCGGCCGTTGCTGCCGCCGTCGCTGCGGGACCTGCTGGCGGCGAGCTTCGGGCACGCGCGGCGCACGCTGGAGGCGATGGGCGGCGGGCTCGCGGGCAAGATCCGGATCGTGGCCTCGGGGCCGCCGCTGCGGCCGCCGGCGGCGGACGAGGGGGTGGTGGCCGTGTGGACGGAGGCCCTGCTGCGGGAGCGGCGCCTGTCGATGACCTACCGGAAGGCGGGGGCGGCGGAGGGCAAGCGGGTGGAGGTCGATCCGCAGGGCCTGGTGCTGCGGGGGGCGCAGTTGGTGCTGGTGGCGCGGCCGGTCGGGGCGTCGCGGCCGGGCGTGGTGCACTACCTGGCGCACCGCTGTCTGTCGGCGGAGATGCTCGAGGATCGGTCGGCGCGGGAGCCGGGCTTCGACCTGGCGCGCCACGCCGAGACGGGCGCCTTCGGCTGGGTGCAGGGCGAGGGGCCGGTGGCCTTCGTCGCCGACTTCGACGCGAGCGCGGCGCAGGCCGTGATGGAGTCGCCCCTGGGCGAGGACCAGACGACGGAGGCCCTGCCGGACGGCCGCGTTCGGGTGTCGGCGACGCTGGCGGACAGCCACGCCCTGCGCGGCTGGCTCATGGGCTTCGGCGCCCGGGTCGAGGTCGTCGGGCCCCCTTCCCTGCGCGCGCACTTCGCCGAGACAGCGGTCGCGATGGCGCGCAGATATGCCGAGATGGGGTGACGCCGGATCGCGAACGCGTGATCGCATGGTGATCATGCAAACCGGAGTTTCGTCGAACGCGTGATCGCATGGTGATCATGCAAACCAGAGTTTCAGCGAACGCGTGATCGCATGGTGATCATGCAAACCGGAGTTTCGTCGAACGCGTGTTTGCATGGTGATCATGCAAACCAGAGTTTCGTCGAACGCGTGATCGCATGGTGATCATGCAAAGCAGGGTTTCTCCCCGTGGCGAAGCGTCGTTCGACCCTTTAGGATTGAAGGGTCGCGCGACGGTCGTCGCGAAGTGAGCCATGCGCAGGTCTTCGTCCTCATCATCGAACCTGCGCGCGGCCTCGCTGGGCCTCGCGCTCGTCGTCGCCGGTTGCGACGCGGGCTCGTCGGCCGAGGGCGGGCCGGTGGCCACGGCGGACGCGCGCCGGCAGGACCCGCCGTCGGCGGACGCTTCGGGGACGCCGGTTCACGCCGACGCCGACGCTGCGCCGTCGCCCGCGCCCGACGCAGGCCCGGACGCCGCGCTGGC
>CAINDO010000360.1 GCA_903847385.1 uncultured Myxococcales bacterium | reverse complement strand
GGCGCCCCCGGCCTGCCAGGCCTGCAGCACCGGCCGCGCCAGCCCGGCGACGTCCGCGCCCAGCGCCAGCGCCCGCGCCGCCGTGAGGCCGTTGTCGATGCCGCCCGAGGCGACGATCGTGGCCTTGGGCGCCACGTTGCGCGCCATCGCGGTGGCCGCCGCCGTGGGCAGGCCCCACGCCGCGAAGGTGTTGCCCAGCCGCGCGTGCATGCCGGCATTGCGCAGGGCCTCGACCTTGATCCAGCTCGTGCCGCCCACGCCGCTCACGTCCACGGCCCGCACGCCCAGGCCCATCAGGCGAGTCACGACCTTGGGCGAGAGCCCGGTGCCGCACTCCTTGACCAGCACGCGGCCGCCCAGGGCGTCGACCAGGTGGCCGATGGTGTCGTAGCCGCCGCGGAAGTCGCGATCGGCGTCCGTGCCGGGCTGCACCAGCTCCATGGCCGGGTTCAGGTGAACGGCCAGGTAGTCGGCCTCGATGGCCATGATCAGCTCGAGCACCCGCGCGGCGCCCATGGCCTTGGCCTGCATCACGCCGATGTTGCCCACCAGCACCAGGTTCGGGGCCACGGAGCGCACGCGGAACGTGTCCGTGGACTCGGGCGCCCGGGCGATGATGCGCTGGCTGCCCACGCCGAAGGCGAGGCCCATCTCGGCGCAGATGATGGCCAGACCGCGGTTGATCTCGCCGGCCTCGGGCGGGCCGCCCGTCATGCCGGTGAGCATCAGGGGGGCCGAGAGCTCGTGGTCGAGGAAACGCGTCCGCAGGTCGAGCTCGTCCATGGAGAGCTCGGGCAGGGCGTCGTGCAGCAGATGGACCTGTTCGAACAGCCCCCGGTGGACGCCGTTTTCGACGTCGCCGTTGGTGCAGAGCTCGATGTGGTCCAGTTTTCGTTGGTAGATGTCGGACATGGCGCGCGCCGTGTAGCACAGGGGGGTGATTTCAGGCTACGGTCGCCGCCCATGCTGGTCTCGGCGAACGTCCTTCTCGTTCTGCTCCATCCGATGCTTCTCGCGGGGCGTTTGATGCTCCCGGATCACGTCGGCGGTCCCGGCGCCGGCAACGTGGCCCTCGGCGCGGGGGTCGAGCGCCTCGCCCCGGCCCTGGACGTCCGCTGGGGTGTGGTGGACGCCCTGGCCCTGACATTCGAGGGCGTGTGGAACGCCAAGGCGCCGCGACTGGGGGTGCAGCTGCGCACGGCCGCCGGCCGCTCGCGGGGCACGCTCTTCGCGCTGGCCTGGGCCGAGGGCCACCTGCGCCCCGTGCTCACGACCGAGGTGACCGACGCCTTCGCCGGCGGCGACCTGGGCGGCGGCCTGGGGGTGGTGGCCGTGCAGGACTGGGTGGCCGTGGGGCTGGACGGCGGCGTCGCCCTGGGCCTGCCCGTGGGCACCGTGGCCATCCCGGACCTCGACCCCACCCAGATCGATCAGCAGGGCGGCGTATTCGGCGTGCAGCGCGGCTTCATCGCCGTGGATCTGGGCGACCACCTCGAGGTCGCCGTGCACGCCAGCTTCGCGGTGCCGATCCAGTCCGTCTCGTTCAAGCGCCGCAACGAGGACCTCGTCGGTCAGTGGGACGTCCGCCTCGGCGGCCGCGTGCTGACCCGCTTCTGACGCCGGGCCGCGCCCAGCAGCAGCAGCCCGACCATCCAGGCCGAACCGGCGCCGTTCGCGCCGCCGCCCACGCGGCAGCTGCACCCGGCGTCCGCGGCGCCGCCGCCGGTGGTCCCCCCGTTGTTGCCGGCGCCGCCGTCGGGGCAGCCGCCGGAGACGCAGGCGTCGGCGTCGCCGAGCGGAGCCGCGGTGGGGGGCGCGTCCGGGCCGGCGTCGGGCAGGAACCCCGTGGGCGGCGCCGTCGGGTTGGCCGGCGGCGGCACGGGCGGCTCGAAGGGGTCGTCCGTCTGCTCGGGCAGCAGGCACTGCGGCCGCCCCGCGCGGACCTCGCACACCAGGCCCTCGGGGCAGCGCACGATGCCGCAGGGGTGGGGCAGGCAAGCGCCCTCGTCGCACCAGTAGTTGGCCTCGCAGGTCACCTCGGCGCAGGGGTCGGCCTCGCAGCCGCCCCGCGCGCACCGCTCACCGGCGGCGCAGGTCACCCCGGCGCAGGGGTCGCCCTGGCAGGCGCCGTCCACGCACACCTGACCGAAGCCGCAGCTCACGCCGGCGCAGCTCGTCACGCACTCGCCCAGACGGCAGAAGGCGTCGGCGGGGCAGCGGACGTCCGCGCAGCCCTGGTCGGCGCAGGCGTCGCCCAGGCACCCCTGACCCTCGGGGCAGCCAATCTGTCGGCAGTCGTCGTCCCGACACTCGCCGCGGTGACACACCTGGCCGCCCTCGCAGGTCACGCCGTAACAGGGGTCCACGCAGTTGCCCACGCGGGGGTCGCACACGTCCGTGGGCAGGCAGTTGGCCAGCACGCAGGCGTCCAGACACACGTCGTCCACACACCGCGCCGTGTCGCCGCACTCGCCCGCGACACACCGCGGCCGACACACGCCCTGGTGACACGCGAAGCCGGCGGCGCAGGTCGCGTCCTCGTCGATCTCGCCGTCGCAGTCGTCGTCCAGGGCGTTGCACTGCTCGTCGGGGGCCGCGCCGCAGCGATGGCACGCGTTGCGCAGGCCCTCGTCCACCAGGCCGTCGCAGTCGTCGTCTCGGGCGTTGCAGCCCTCCTCCGAGGGCTCCACGGTGGGCGTGCAGCTCGGCACGCCCTCGACACACGCCGAGGCGCCCCCGGCGCACGCGCCCACGGACCCGGCGTCGCAGCCCGTGCCGACGACGTCCTCGTCGATGACCCCGTCGCAGTCCTCGTCCACGCCATTGCACAGGTCCGGCAGGCCGGCGCCCGGGCAGGCGTTGCAGGCGTCGCCCGCGCCGTCGCCGTCCGTGTCCGTCTGCTCCGGGTTGGACACGCCGGGGCAGTTGTCGCAGGCGTCGCCGAAGCCGTCGGCGTCGCCGTCCCGCTGCTGCGCGTCGGCGGCGAATGGGCAATCGTCACACACGTCGCCGAGGCCGTCGCCGTCGTCGTCGCCCGTCGGCGTGGCGTCGGCGGGGCAGGGGTCGCAGGCGTCGCCCAGGCCGTCGGCGTCGGCGTCCGTCTGTTCGCCGCTGGCGTCCCGCGGGCACAGGTCACACGCGTCGCCGAAGCCGTCGGCGTCGACGTCCCCGGTCACCGCCGGGTCGGCGGGGCAGGGGTCGCAGGCGTCGCCCAGGGCGTCGGCGTCGGCGTCCGTCTGTTCGGCGTCGGGCACGTCGACACACAGGTCGCAGGCGTCGGGCACGCCGTCGCGATCGGCGTCCGCGCCGGCGTCGAACTGGTCGGGGCAGGCGTCGCAGGCGTCGCCGCGGCCGTCGCCGTCCGTGTCGGCGCCGTCGTCCGGCGTCGCGGGGCAAAGGTCGCAGGCGTCGCCGCGGCCGTCGGCGTCCGTGTCCGTCTGGTCCAACTCCACCGTCCGGGGGCATACGTCGCAGGCGTCGCCGAGGCCATCGCCGTCCGTGTCGCGCTGGTCGGCGTTGGCCGCGCCCGTGCAGTTGTCGCAGGCGGGCACGTCCAGGTGGCCGTCGGCGTCCAGGTCGGCCCCGGGCTGGCGACACAGGTCGCACACGCCGTCCTCGTCGATGACACCGTCGCAGTCGTCGTCGGTCTGATTGCAGGCCTCGTCCACGGGCTCGAGCTCGGCGCGGCAGCCCTGCACGCCGGCCGTGCACAAAACCACGCCCGCCGCGCACCGCCCCGGTCGGAGTGTGTCGCAGGCCTCGCCGCCGAGCGCCTCGTCCGTGTCGCCGTCGCAGTCGTCGTCGGCGGCGTTGCAGATTTCGGCGGGCTCCGGCCCGCAGGCGCCGCAGCGGTTCAACACACCGTCGTCCGGCGTGCCGTCGCAGTCGTCGTCCACGCCGTTGCAGATCTCGGCGGGCTCCGGGCCGCAGGCGCCGCAGCGGTTCAACACGTTTTCGTCGATGCCGCCGTTGCAGTCGTCGTCGCGGCCGTTGCAGACCTCGAACACACCGGGTCGTGCCGGGTCGAGACAGACCTGCGCCCCGCCCACGCAGGCGATGCTGCCGACCTCGCACCCGGCGGACAGGCCGGTGGGGCAGTCGCCCCCGACGACGGCGTCCTCGTCGAACCGGCCGTCACAGTCGTCGTCGAAGCCGTTGCACACGTCCGGCCGCCCGAAGCCGGGGCAACACAGGTCGCCCTCGCCGTCGCCGTTGGTGTCCCGCTGGTCCGGGTTGGCGACGGCCGGGCAGTTGTCGCAGGCGTCGCCCACGCGGTCGGCGTCCACGTCCGCCTGGGCGGGGTTGGCCAACGCCGCGCAGTTGTCGCAGGCGTCGCCGAGGCCGTCGGCGTCTCGATCCGCCTGGTCCGGGTTCGGCACGCCGGGGCAGTCGTCGTCGCTGTCGAACACACGGTCGCCGTCGGCGTCGTGGCGCAGGTCGAGCGTCTCCGACACCAACAGACCCTCGTCGCCGTCCGGCGTGGCATCGAAGATGGCCACGTTCTCCAGGGGGGTGTGATCGGGCACCTCGCCGAGGAGCACGTCGAACACGATGTCCACGCTGCCCTGCGCGGGCACGGGGAGCGTCCTGACGCGCAGCGTCGCCGCGTCCGAGGTGTCCGCACCGCCGCCGGCGTTCACCATCTGCCACGCGACGATGCCCGCGGGCATGGGATCCTCGACGCTCACCGCCGAGGGCGCCTGGCCGTCGTTCTGCAGGTGAATCGTGTATCGCAGCGTGTCGCCGGGGCTCGGCGCGCCGTTGCCGTCCGCGTCCGCGCGGAGCGTGACCGTCTTCGTCGAGTTTCGACCGAAGATGGCCTCGAACACACTCACGCCGACGATGTTGTACACGATCCAGAACTTGTCCGTGCTGGCGGTGTAGGTCACGTCCACGGCCGTGTCGCGCCGCGTCAGGGCGGCCGAGACGTCGAACCGGTCGATGTCCACGCCCAGCGTGCCCGCCTGCGCCTGCGCCGTGGTGTTGATGGTGTGGTTCATCGGGTTGGCCACGGGGTTCACGGCGTCCGAGAGCGACTGCCGCAGCGCCCCGGGCCGGCCGGACACGCTCACGGCCTCGTTGCCCGTGCCGCCCACGTCGCCCTCGAGCGTGTACCAGGTCAGGTCGCCCTGGGGCGGGTCGAACACGGTCAGGCCGTCCAGCGTGAAGGTGCGGCTGTCCACGGGGCCGCCCGCGGGCGTGGCCATCGTCTGCAGGCCGTCGTAGAGCGCCACGCGGCGCGGCAGCAGGCCCGGAGCGGTGTAGACGAACACCAGCGAGAAGGACGCGTTGTCCGTCGACCGGTTGAGGATCGCCGCGTTGAAACCATCGACGGCGTAGTTGCCGGCCAGCCCGCCCGGCGGGACCAGCGCCGTCACGTCCGCCCGGCAGGTCTGGACGTCGTAGCTCTGCGAGCCGGCGTCCGAGCAGTAGCAGACCTCGGCGTCCACGGCCGTGGCGGGCCCCCCCGGCGGCGTGAAGTCCACGCTGCGGTCCAGGTTGGCGCCGCCGCAGGCCGCGTGCGCCACGCTGCCGCTCCAGTACAGGTAGGCCTGAACGACCGTGGCGCCGGCGGGGATCTCCGCGGCCTGCACGGCCACGGTGGCCGGGTGCAGCAGGCGGTCGACGGTCGTGGTGTCCGCGTCCGCGCCGTCCACGGCCATCGGCGCGCCCGTGGCGAAGAAGTCCACGGCGCCGCGCCACACGTTGCGCTGAAGGATCGGCTCGTCGGCCAGGGCCGGGGTCGCGAGGGTGAGCGCGAGCAGGGTCGAGAACGGCGCGAATCTGAACTTCATGGTCGGTCACCTCGAACGGGGCGGAGTCAAGGCCACCCGAGGGCGGCCCGGCAGGCCCACCCTACGAGGGTGCTGGCCCCATTGGCCAGAACGGAGAGCCCCAACGGCCGCCCGACACGCAAATGTCGCAACCATGCGGCCTCGACGAGCACCGCGACGGCCTCGGCGGCGGCCACGTAACCGGCGTAGCTGCCCGGCCAGAGCCGCGGGAGCACCAGAAAGACGAAGGGGTGGGTGGGGCAGCTCGCCGCGAAGGCCAGCGCCAGCCGCGCGGGCAGCCGCCGCGCGCCATCGCCCAGGGCCCACGTGTAGATGGGCACCTCGACGAGCTGGGTGAGCGCGAAGGCGGCCAGCCAGGCCGTGATCACGGCGCGGCGTCGGCCAGGGGCACGACGAACACGCCCCGGTCGCACACGTAGGCCGCGAGCTCGCGGCGCGGGCTGCGCTCCAGCGTCTGCACGTGCCACGCCCACGGCACGCTCCGCTCGGCGTCCGTGGGGGCGGCCCAGAGCGCACCGGCCGCGTCGAGCTGCATCACCCACTCGGGTGTCACCGGCAGCGTGCGCTCGGCGTCGAAGCCGAAGGGCCGCCCCGGCGCGTCGGCGCTCGCCGGGAGCGTCCAGTTCAGCCAGCCGCCGGCGTCCCGCACGTACACGGCGGTGCGGGCGGGCTCGGTCACGCGCTGGGCCATCGGGCGGCCCGCCGCGAGCGCGAACACATCACCGGGCAGGTCCGGCGCCGGCACGTAGAACACACGATTCACGCCGCCGCCGGCGAACGCCGTGGCCCCGCGCGGCGCGATCTCGAGCTGTGCCAGGCCCGCGCCGCCCCGGTCCGTGGGCGGGCTCCCGGGAATGTGCGTCCACGCGTGGCCGTCGGCGAGCGCGATGACCCCGGGACCGCTCGTGACGAACTGCACGGTCTGGCCGGGCACGACCACGGCCGCCTCGGGGCCCGCGTCCCGCAATCCGTGCAACAGCCCCCGCCCCGGCGCCGCCACGTAGAAGCCGTCCACGGTGGTCACGAGGGTGCGCCCGTCCACGTCCACCGCGCGCCGCCGTTCGACTGCATCTGCCGCGCCCCCGAGCACGTACAGGTCCTCGTGCCCCGCGCCCATCCCGCGCCAGAAGAACACCGTGCCGCCGGGCTGCACGGTCGGCCGCGGTGAGGCGAGCACGTCCTCGGCCAGCGTCACGGTCGTGTCCGCGTCCTGCGAATACATCTGCAGCGCGCCCTCGGGCGTGCGCCAATACAGGCGCCGGTTGTCCGGCGAGGTCATCAGGAAACCGTCGCCGGCCTCGTCGCCGTTCGCGCTCAAAACCCGCGGGGCGGCGCCGTCCAGCGTGTCGAGCGCCACGGGGTACCGCGGCGCCGCGCCCGAGGCATAGGCCACGGCGCCCGACTGCAGGCGGGTCACCAGCAGCCAGGGCACGCCCTCGGCGAGCACCGTCTTCGGTCCACCGGGCCGCCCCAGCACGAGCCGCGACAGGGCGGCCTGCGTGTGCTCCATGCCCAGCGCGCGGTCGTCCAGCCAGCGCACCCAGGGCTGCGCCTCTTCGAAAAGCGGCTGCGGCGGCCCACCCGCCAGCGGAAAGGCGGAGATGTCCCCGGCCAGACCCGGCCGGTTGCGCTGCCGTACGACGGCGCTCGAGGCGTCCGGCGTGTAGCCCAGGAACAGCTCGTAGGCGTCGGGCACGAGCAAGCGGGCGGCGGCGTCGTCCCCCGTGCCGGCGATCGCGAGCGCCTCGCCGACCGTGTAGAGCAGGTAGTCCTCGTCCGGGGCGAAGAACGGCCGCGTGGCCGTCGTCTCGGGCGAGATGCGGCGCCCGCGGTAGAGCAGCACGTCCTCGGCGAGGGTGTCCGGCGCCGCGGGCGTGGGCGCCCAGACCAGCGACTCGCTCTGGTGGTGCACCGCCGAGAACACGAGCGCGGCCTCGGCCCCGGGCGCGAGCGGCCCCAGCGCGAAGCTGTCGTCCGGCGGCTGCGTCGCCGTGCTCAGGCCGCTGTTCAGGTCCGTCACGACCACCGGCTCCGACGGGTCCGCGGCGTGCGCCGTCCCGCGCAGGAACAGGCCCGGCGGCGGCTCGGACGCGTCCGGGAGCGGCGGCGCCGCGGCGTCCGCGGGCTCGGGGAGGGCAGCGTCGGCGCCCTGCGCGTCCGACCCCGGCATCGGCGCCGCGTCGGCCAAGGGCGAGCCCGCGTCTGCGGAGGTCG
>CAINDO010000359.1 GCA_903847385.1 uncultured Myxococcales bacterium | reverse complement strand
CGCCGCCGTGCCCCCGCCGCCGGAGCCCGACGCTGAGGTGCCGCCCCCGCCCCCCGACGCCGACGGCGACGGCGTGCCCGACGCCGTGGACCTGTGCCCGGACGTGGCCGATCCCGCGCAGGCCGACGGCGACGCCGACGGCATCGGTGATGCCTGCGACGCCTGCCCCGCCGGCGGCCCCGCGGGCAACCTGGACAGCGACGGCGACGGGCAGACGCCCTGCGACGGCGACTGCGACGACGCCGACGGCGACGTGTTCACGGGCGCGGCCGAGCTCTGCGACGGCGCGGACCAGAACTGCAACGGCGCCATCGACGAGGGTGTGCTCAACGCCTGTGGCGCCTGCGGCGAGCCCCCCGCCGAGGTCTGCAACCAGGTCGACGACGACTGCGACGGCCAGATCGACGAGGGTCTGGGCTGCGTGATCCCCGAGATCTGCGACGGCGTGGACCAGGACGGCGACGGTCAGGTGGACGAGGACGTGGCCCGGCCCTGCATCGTGTGGTTGACCCAGAGCGAGGTCGGCGGCGCCGGCCGCGGCCTGGGCCAGGTGATGACCTCCGTGGCCGACTTCGACGCCGACGGGGTGCCCGACGTCGTCGCCAGCTCGCCCCTGCGCGGGGACAACGGCGGCGCGCTCTACGCCCTCTCCGGTCGCGACGGTCACACGCTGTGGCGCGCGGACGGCGATCGCCGCCTGGGCGCCGCGCTCGGCGCGGGCACGTTCCTCGGGGCCGGCCGCAACATGGTCGCCGCCACCGCCCCGGAAATGAACGAATTCGGCGCCCGCGGCCGGATCGTCTTCTACGACACCGACGGCAGCATCGCCGAGGACGACACCGACCTGGTGACGCGCTACGGCGACTCGATGGTCACGGGTAACTTCTGCGGAGACCCCAACCGCACCTGCGTGGCCGTGGGCGACCCGGGCTACGACGGGTTCCGCACCGAGAACATCGGCCGGGTGGCCGTGCTCCAGTGGCAGGAGTTCCTGGGATTCCAGCGCCTGAACGTCGTGGACGACTGGACGGGCGGCATCGCCGGCCAATCGCTCGGCCAGCGCGTGAACTTGCTCGTCGACTTCGACCGGAACGGGCAGTCGGAGCTCATCGCCACGCGCCTGTACCAGCGCGGCAACGCCGTGGACCGCGAGAGCGCGGCCTTCGTGGTGGGCGTGAACCAGAGCATCGGCGTTTTGCAGCCCCAGGACTACTCGCAGGCGACCTTCGCCCAGGTGGTGACCGAGGGCGACTTCTTCGCCGACGGCACCACGACCTACGCCTTCGGTGCACCCGGCACGGCCAACGGCGACGGCGCGATCTGGATGATTGGCGCCGACGCCTCCGTTCGGGGTCGCGTCTCCGGCGGCGGCCAGGGCGGCTTCGGCGCGGCCCTCGCCGCGCTCCCGCTGCAGGGCGCCACGTGGCTGGCCATCGGCGGCTCGGCCGCCGACGAGGTCGTGCTCGGCGATCTCCCGGCGCAGGCCGGCTACAGCGTCGTCCCGCCGGGCGGCGTGCCGGCGGACACGGGCTACGGCGTGTCGCTGGCGACCGTGGGCCCCCTGCCCGACGGCACCTCGCGGCTGTTCGTCGGCGAGCCCGGCCACGACGGCGCCCGCGGCCGCGTGCACGTGTTCTCGATCCGCTGAGGCGCCTTTGCCGGACGTGCCGGCCGGCGCTCAGTGCCCGTCGTCGCTGCTGAAGCGCAGGCCGGTGCTGGAGTAGGTGTCGCCCGTGGTCTTGACCAGGGTGACCACCTGCTCCATGCCGTCCACGAAGGTCGCCTCGTCCAGGCTCGCCAGCGGGTGCATGAACGCCGCGTAGAGCGTGCCGCGCCAGATGCAGTAGCGCGCGTCCAGCGCCGTCTCGAAGTTGGCCCGCAGCAGGCGGAACAGCACCGTCGGATCGCCCACGTCCGTGCCCATCACCGGCGCGAACACGCGGACGCGGTCCGCCGGGACGTCCGTGATCACGTGCAGCGGAATGTCGCCGTACTGCAGCGACCACAGGCCGTCGCGGTCCTGGAAACCATCGACGAGCTTGCGCAGCGCATTGTTGATGTCCGCGTTGTTCATGGCGGTGGAGGACTATATTGATCGACCGCGGCCGGGGCTATGCTGCCGCGCATGCCGAACGTGACCCACCTGACGTGTTCCCTGTGCGGTCGCCGTCACGAAGACGGCCCCGACACCTACTTCTGCCCCGACTGCGGGCTGACGGGCATCCTCGAGGTCCACTACGACCTCGACGCGATCCGGCCCGGGTTCCGCGAGCGCCTGGCCGCCGCGCCGCGCGGCATCTGGCGCTACATCGACCTGCTGCCCCTGAACCCCTCGCCCCTGCCCGCGCTCACGCCGGGCGACACGCCCCAGCTCGACTTCCCCGCGCTGGCGGCCGAATTCGGCCTCGCCGGGCTGCGCGTGAAGGACGAGGGCCGCAACCCCAGCGCCAGCTTCAAGGACCGCGCCTCGGCCGTGGGCGTCGTGCGCGCGGTGCAGTTCGGCAAGACGCGCATCGCCTGCGCCAGCACCGGGAACGCGGCGTCCTCGACGGCATGTTTCGCCGCCCACCTGGGCCTGCCCGCGACGATCTTCGTGCCCGCCACCGCGCCCGAGGCCAAGGTCGCGCAGCTCCGCGTGTTCGGCGCGCAGGTGCTGCTCGTCGAGGGCGACTACGAGAAGACGTGGGACCTGTGCCAGACCATCAGCACCCGCATGGGCTGGTACAACCGCAACTGCGCCGTGAACCCCTACCTGGTCGAGGGCAAGAAGACGGGCGGCCTCGAGCTCGCCGAGCAGTGGGGCGACGACGTCCCGGACTGGTTGGCCATCTCCGTGGGTGACGGCTGCACGCTCGCCGGCATCTGGAAGGGCCTGCGCGAGATGCACGCGCTCGGCGTCATCCCCCGCCTGCCGCGGCTGCTTGCCGTGCAGGCCGCCGGCGCGCGCCCGCTCTGCGACAGCTTCGAGCGCGGGGACGAGGTCGTGCACTTCGGCCCGGCGAACAGCCTCGCCGACAGCATCGCCGTGGGCGCGCCCCGCAACGGCGTCCGTGCGCTGCGGGCCGTTCGGGAAAGTGGAGGCACGTTCATTTCCGTGGAGGACTCGGCCATCGCCGCCGCGGGCTTCAAGCTCGCCGCGCGCACGGGCATCTTCGGCGAGCCCGCCGGCGTGGCCTCCCTGGCCGGGGTGCTCGCCGCCCGCGAGGCCGGCACGCTCGGACCCAAGGACGCCGTGTGTGTGATGGTCACGGGCAGCGGCCTGAAGGACGTGCGCGGAGGCACCGCCGCCGCCCCGCCCGCCCGCCGCGTCAGCGCCGATCCGGAGTTGTTCACGCCGTGAGCCCGGCGCCGCCCGAGGGCGAGGCCCCGGCGCCCGTGCCCCCGACGAACGCGCCGGCCCCCGCCGGTCGCCTCGTCCGCCTGCGCCGCCTGCTGCCCTACGCCACGCTGGCCTGGGCGGTGACCAGCGCGCTGATCATGAACCGCAAGCCCGAGCGGGCGTGGCTCGTGGCCGTGGCCGTGGGGCTCGGGTGGCTGTTCCTGGCGGGCACCATCGTGCTGGGCCGGCGCGCCGCGGGCCGGGAGCCCTCCGAGGCCGCCACGCGCGCACAGCGCCTCGCGCAGTTCACGGCCACCGCGGCGACGCAGAGCCTGATGCAGCTCACGCTGTTCTTCGTGCTGCCCTTCTACTGGCTCTCGAGCGCGCCCGTACTCGGCCACCGTGTGTTCCTCGGCCTCGTCGCCTTCGTGGCGGCGCTGACGCTCTGGGACCCCCTCTTCGTGCGTGTGTTCAAGTACCCCTTCGCCGCGCTGCCGCTCAAGGCGATCACCAGCTTCGTCGGCCTCTTCGCCGCGCTGCCGTTCCTGGGGCTCTCGCACCGCGCGAGCCTCTGGGTCGCCGCCGGCGTGACCGCGGCGGGCGTACCCCTGGTCGCCGTCGCGACCTCGGCCCTGGAGAACCGCCGGCGCGCACTCTGGGCCGGCCTGCTCGCGGCCGGGCTCGTCCCCGCCGCCGTGGGCCTCGGCGCCGTCGAGTGGATCCCCCCCGCGCCGCTGCGGCTCCCCGAGGCGGGGATCGGTACCGGCATCGACCGCGACGTGCGCGTGCTGGTCGGTCCGGGCACGAGTTTCCCCTTGGGCACCGAGCGCCTGCACTGCTTCACCGCCATCTACGCGCCGTTCGGCCTGCGCGAGCAGGTCTTCCACGTGTGGACGCGCGACGACGCGCCGGTCTACCGCGCCAAGCTCGACGTGAGCGGTAATCGCAAGGGCGCCTGGCGTACCTGGTCGAACGTGAGCGCTCAAAAGCCCGGCCACTACCGTTGCGATGTGGTCACGTCGACCGGGCAGATCCTGGGGCGGCTGGAGGCGGAGGTGAGGTGAGCGCCCTTCGCCGCCGCGCGGCGCGCCGCCTTGACACGCCGCGCGGCCGGCGGGACTCGAACCGGGCGCCTCCTTGACACGTCGCGCGGCCGGCAGGACTCGGCCCGGGCGCGTTCCACTTGCCATGTGTTCAGTGTTCTGGCAAAATGGACACAAATCCAGACGTCAGGGCATCCCATGTCTCCCAACGACCTTCACGCGCAGCTCCGCGCCGCGCGCCGGGCCCATCAGCGGGCCGAGTTCAGCCTCGCCGTGCTCCTCTGCGAGCTCAAGTCCACCGGCAGGTACACCGAGCGCGGACACACCAGCGTCGAGTCCTACGCCGAGGCCGAGCTCGACCTGACCGTGCGACAGACCCGCGACCTGGTCGCGATCGGCCGACACATGCGCGAACTCCCGGCGCTGGCCGCGGCGTTCAGCGACGGGCGACTCAGCGCGACGAAGGCCCGCGAGGTGGCCCGAGTGGCCACGCCGGACACCGACGCGGTCTGGACCGAGCGGGCCTGCATGAGTACGAGCCGCATGCTGGAGCGGCAGGTCGCCGCCGCGCGTCGGGGCGACACACCGCCGCCGGACCCTGCGGCGCTCCCGGCGAGCCCGCGCGTGACGCTGCGCTTCGACGTGTCCGCGGCGGACGCCGAGGTCATCCGGGCGACGCTCGCGCGCCTGAGGTTGCAGGGCGGCTTCGGCGCCGACTGCGAGGACGGTGTGTTGCTGGCCGACCTCGCGCGCAACGCCCTGGTCGAACTGGAGCAGGTGCCGCCCAAGGCCGAGCGTTTCCGTGTGTCGATTCATCACTGCCCGAGCTGCGAAGACACCCACGTGGGCGATCCGCAGGCGCCGAGCGCTCCGGAACACACCGACCTCGCCTGCGCCGAGTGCGACGCGGAGATGCTCGACCTGACCGCGCCGAAGCCGCGGCTGACCCACGCGATCCCGCCGGCAACGCGCCGCAAGGTGTTCGAGCAGCACGGCCACCGCTGCGCCGTGCCGCACTGCCGCAACCGCCTGTGGCTCGACCTGCATCACATCCGACCGCGGAGCCAGGGTGGTGATCACCGGGCGGCGAACCTCATCTGCCTTTGCAGCGCGCACCATCGGCTGATTCACGACGGGGCGCTGGGGCTCGTTCTGGATGCGGAAACGCAGCGACTGCGGTTCGTGCTCCCGACCGGCGAGGTGCTCGGGGATCCGCCGCAGCTCACGATCGACGACATCGCGACCCACGTGGGTCAAACGCTCGAATCACGGCCCGGCGCGACCGGGCGCGAGCTCACTCGTGGCGCCGGGCTCGTTGCCACGGCGCTCGACACGCTGCGAGCGCTCGGGCGGGCCGTCGTCACGGTCGACGACCGGTGGTTTCCGGCGGGGGCGGTGGTGGGGGCGTAGGTTGGGGGCTCGACGCGCGCCGCAAAGTCGGGCCCGAGCCCGAGCCCGACCCACGTGGGCGTAATCGGGCGCGGGCGACGGGTCGGCTACGGCGACCCGCGACGTTTTCGGGCGCGTCGCAAGTTCATGCTGGACGCTGTACAAGGCACTGCGTCTGGGGCAGCCCGACCAGCGCCTCTCATGGCGCGACCTGGCCGGACACGCGATCACGGTGTAGGGTCGAGCGTCCTTGCACTTCACCCAGACCGGTGGAGCCACTTTGGTTCACCAAACCCGCTCACTGCCCCGCGCCATGAGAACACGACCCGTGCACATCTCCCCCGAGTACGGAATTGTCATCCGGCGAGCGGCACTCCAGGAGAAGTCGGTCTTGCGGAGCGCGCTGGTGCGCGAGATGGAGAGCGAACCGAACGACGAGAACCCCGGTCTCCTGTCGTTTGGCCCGCACTTCGGTGGCGAGGCCGCGGACGCGCTCACGCGTCGGCTCGAGCGCCTCGGCCTGGCGTTCCATGACGACTTCTTCATCTTCCAGGGCGACTTCCCGGCCTGGTGCTCGTTCTCAGTCGCCCTCGCCGACGCGCATGACGCGGGCTGACACCTGGGCCGTCGTTCGGGCCGCGACACGCGCCGCAGGGCAGCGCCGCGGCCTGCCGGAACGTCCGCCGCGTCCATCGTCAGATGGCATCTCTCGACCCGGTGAACCCGAAGGTGTGCTGAATGACCCCGGAAGACCAGTATGCCCTGCTCGTCGACGCCCTGCGGCTCGTGGCCGCATCCCCGGAGCAACAAGTGTCATCGCTCCCGGACTTCGTGTGCGTCACTGATGAGGTGTCGTCGATGTACTTGGATGCCCACCTCTTGGTCCCCCAGCTCGAAGGCGCTGCACTCGTTCCGGCCCAAGCGGTGGCCGCGATCAACCTCCTCGCCGCGCACTTCGAGGCCATGCCGGACGAGGTCCCCCTCGTGGACGCCGAGCGCGCCGGCTCGCACCCGTTCTGGGCCGATGCCCGAGCGCTTGCGACGGAGTCGCTGCGTTTGCTGGGCGAGGAGAGGCGCCCACCGACGTTTGCCGGAGTCACGTGGGTCAAAGGATGATTCCAGAGAATCGAAGGACCAGGATGCATGCAGGTGCGAGCGGCCAGATGATCGCGCATGACCCCGCAGGAGGTCATCATTCACATCCCCCGTCCAAGGGCAGCACGGACTCTCCGGTGCCAACGAGCCAGCGATGACCAAGGCACACGAAATCTTCCTCGGCCTCGCCGCTCGAATGAAGCTCGAACGAAGCCAAGGCCTCGACTTCGAGGCGCGCCACATTCTCCCGCCGGACTGGAGCCTGGAGTACCGGGCAGACGGCTACGTCTTCACCGGCCCCTTCTCGGATGCGTGGGAGGACGTCGTGTGGCAGCTCGTGAGGTTTCTCTCGTACAAGTCCGTCATCGCTCTCAGCCGCTCGGGTGCGCGTGACCACCTGGAGTGCGAGCTCATCACCTGCATGGACGACGGCACGGGATTCCGTGCCGTCTTTCGATCGCAACCGAGCTGATGCGTGCCGGCCGCCGGAGCGCCCGGTCGGCCCCGCCCCTTGACCCCCGCTCCGACCTCGCGTGGCCCGGACCGTCGATGTCCGCGACCCCGCACCACGCCCGCACGTCCAGACGCACGAGCGCCCTCGTCCTTACCCTCGCCGCGTGCACCGCGACGCCCGACGCCCCGCCGGCGCCCGCCCCCGCGCCACTGCCGCGATTCCGGTGCGGGTGCCAGGCACTTCGTCGAGCGTGCCGGACGCCCAGGCGACTCAGGCGAGACACCCAGTGCGGATCTCGCGCATGTCGCCGCGCGGCCCCGAGCCCGGCGGGCCCGACCGACCGCTCCCAAAATTTGTAGGAGTTTGCATGAGCCTCATGCGATCACGCCTTCGCGAAAACCCTGCTTCGCATGATCACCATGCGATCACGCGTTCGCGGAAACCCTGCTTCGCATGATCACCATGCGATCACGCCTTCGCGAAAAGTCTGGTTCGCATGATCACCATGCGATCACGCCTTCGCGGAAACCCTGCTTCGCATGATCTCCATGCGATCACGCCTTCGCGGAAACCCTGCTTCGCATGATCACCATGCGATCACGCCCGGTCGGCCCCGCCCCTTGACCCCCGCCCCGACCTCGCGTAGCCCGGACCCTCGATGACCGCCCTGCGCGCCACCACCGCCCTCGCGCTCGCCCTCGCCGCGTGCACGGCGTCCCCCAACGCCCCGCCGGCGCCGGCCCCCGCCCCCGGGGCCCAGCCGACATACACCGTCGAGTTCGCCGGCTGCGCCGCCGTCCGCGAGGGGCCGGTCTGCGAGCTGGGCCCCGAAGGCACACTCCGCCTGTGGATCGCCGCGGACGCGCCGCCGGGTGTCGCGTTGACCGGCGCCACGGGTGCCCTCGCCCCGGGCTCGACCGCCACCGTGACGGTCGCCCCCGACACGCGCGAGCTCCGCGTCACGCCCGGCGACTGGCGGTTGGCCGTCGAGCGGCCCGCGTCGGAGCCGCTGCTCGACGAGATCGCCGCGCTGCGCAAGGCCCGCCGGACCGCCGAGGCCCGCGCGCAGATCGACGCCGCGCTGCCCGGGGCGCCCGCGGCGCTGGCCGGCCGCCTGCTCGGCCACCGG
>CAINDO010000358.1 GCA_903847385.1 uncultured Myxococcales bacterium | reverse complement strand
CGGCCCCGGTGGCCGTGGCCGCCGCGCCCGCCGCGAAGGGTGGGGGGCTCTTCCCCCGGGACGAGGGCGACGACGACGTCATGGTGTCCGGCAACGACTCGCAGACCTCCAGCGGGGGCGCGGATCGGCTGTTCGGCGGCGTGGACGACGACGAGCCCGCGCAGGCGAGCCCGCGCGTCGAGGACAGTCCGCGACTGCGCTCGCAGCGCAACGAGAACTCCGTGCTCTTCAGCCTCGACAGCCTGTCGAGCGCCGCTGAGAGCCCCCGGGTGAGCAACACCGGCGGCACCGAGGGCTCGGGACTCATCGACATCTCCGCCATGCTCGGCGGCGGCAGCAGCAGCAGCTCGAGCAGCGGCAACGACTCCTTCGGCGGCCCCATCGGCCTCGCCCCCTCGGCCCCGGCGCCGATGGCCGGCGCCCCGCTGCCGTCGCTGGTCAACCGCAAGAAGAGCAATACGGGCCTCATCGTCGGCATCGTCGCCGGCGCGGTCATCATCGCCGGTGGCATCGTCGCGGCCGTCGTCCTCAAGGGCGGCGACAAGCCGGTCGAGCCGGTGGCGAACAACGCGCCTGCGGTCGTCTCCGTCGGCGGTGACGCGCCGAAGTCCGCCGCCCCTGCGACGCAGCCGCCGAGCGCCGCGGCCGTCGCGAGCGCCGCGGTCTCCGAGCCCCCGAGCGCGGCGGCCCCGGTCTCCGTCGCCGCCAACGATGCCTCGGGCAAACCCGTCGCCGGTGGTGGGGCTCGCCCCGCCGGCGGTGGCGGCGGCCCCCGCGTCGCCGCTGCAGGCGGTCGCCCCGGTGGCGGTGACGAGGACACGCCCTCCGTCGCCGCGCCGCGCCCGGCGTCCCCGTCGCCGGCCGCGCCGACCACGGATGCCCCCAAACCCCAGAAGAAGGGCGGCGGGGACGACATCGACGACATCATGGGCGCGCTCGAGGGCAAGGGCGGTGGCAAACCCGCCGGTGGCGGCAAGCCCGCGGCTCCCGCCGCGCCGGCGGACGATCCTCTGCTCCCCGAGCAGCTCACCAAGCCCCAGATTCTGGGTGTGGTGAAGAAGGCCGCCAGCCAGATCAGCTCCTGCAAGGACCGCGATCCCAATGCGTCGGGTACGGTCATGGTCTCGATTCAGATCGAGAAGTCCGGCCGCGTCGGCAAGGCCACGGCCAAGGGGCCCTTCGCCGGCACGCCCGTCGGCAATTGCGTCGAGTCGACGGTCCGCACGTTCCAGTTCCCGCAGTTCAGCGGGGACCAGATGACCATCAACATGCCCTTCGCCCTCTGAGACCGGTTTTCTCCGCCGCGTCTTGACTTTGCCCGCCGACGACCCCACACTGCGCGCCCGCGTTGTTTGATGTCCCCGTCTGGGACCGCTCAACCCACCAACAACGCAACTCAACCCGACATACCGAACAGAAATCGGAGGTTGACATGCCGGAAGGAATTCTCGGTCGCAAGATCGGCATGACCGTCATCTACGTGGAAGAGGGTCGCCAGATCCCCGTCACGGTCATCGACACCAAGGGCAACAAAGTGCTCGGCAAGCGCACGGAGTCCGGGAACGGCTACACGGCCGTGATCATCGGCTTCGGCGACAAGAAGGCCAAGCGCGCCACCAAGCCCGTCATCGGCTTCTACAAGAAGCACGACCTCCTCGAGGGTGAGGAGGGCAAGGAGCTCGTCAAGCAGGAGGTGCGCGAGTTCCGCTGCGCCGCCGACGCGCTCTCGGGCTACGAGATCGGCGAGTCCTTCGCCGGCCACAAGGTCTTCAAGTCCGGTGACGTGATCGACGTGGTCGGCGTGTCCAAGGGCCGCGGCTTCACGGGCGTCATGAAGAAGTACCACTTCAAGGGCTCGAAGGCGTCGCACGGTCAGCACGAGTACATGCGCCACGGCGGTTCGATCGCCGCGAACACCTACCCGGCGCACGTGTTCAAGGGCAAGAAGATGGGCGGCCAGCACGGCAACGCGCGCACCACCATCCAGAACGCCAAGATCGTGCAGATCATGGAGGCCGAGGGCCTCATCCTGATCAAGGGCGGCGTCCCCGGCCCGAACGGCGGCGTCGTTCGCCTTCAGAAGGCCGTGAAGAAGCAGGCCGGGACCTGATCCCGCGCTGCGCGCCGGGGTTTCAGAGCGACGTCACGCCCTGAAACACGGCCCGGGCCGGCCCCTTGAGCCAGAGCCCGTCGAGCCCCCCGGAAATGACCAGTGTGCCCCCCGGCAGGCGAATCTGCAGGGGAGCACCCCAGGCCGCGTCGCCGTCCAACCAGGCGGCGGCGGCCGTGGCGCCGGCGCCCGTGCCACACGCGAGCGTCAGGCCACAGCCCCGCTCGAACACGTGCAGAGTGGCCGCGGCGGGGCCCGTGAAGCGGCGTACCGACACGTTCACGCCGGCGGGGAACGCCGGGTGGCGCTGAAGCGCCTCGCCGATGCGCCCGGCCTCGTCGCGCGCCCCCGGCGCCGAGACGACGAAGTGCGGGTTGCCCAGCGAGACGTGGCGGCCGCGCACGAGGACGCCGTCCACCTCGACCTGAGTCGGGCCTCCGTCCGTCACCGGGCCGAGGGAGACCTCGACGTCGTCGCCGACGAAGCGACAGGGCAGGGGGCCGGCGCCGGTCTCGACGACGATCTCCGGGCCCGCGGCCTCGCCGAGGTCGCGGAGGCAGCGCGCCACGCAGCGCAGACCATTGCCGCACATCTCGGCCACGGAGCCGTCCGCGTTGAGGACCGTCATGCGGGCGACGGTCCCGTTGGCGCCCGGATCGAGGCGGAGCACACCGTCCGCGCCGACGCCGAAGTGGCGGTCGCAGAGCCGCCGGGCGGCCTCCGGGCCGAGGGCGGACCGCTCGGACGCCGACCAGGCGCGGGTGTCCACCACGATGAAGTCGTTGCCGAGGCCCTCGTATTTTCGAAATTCGACGTTCACCGGACGATTTTCTCACAGGACGGCGGGGGGGAACCGACAAAAGATTGACAGGCCGCCAAACCTACATCAGGATGAAAGGTAGGAGGTGAAAGGAACTGTGGCAGAACTCGTCCGTCCGATGGTAGGCGAAGATCCGACGATGCAGCGGATTGCGCGACTGATCGAAAAGGTCGCCAAGACGGACAGCACGGTCCTGATCCTCGGGGAGAGTGGCACCGGCAAGGAGGTCGTCGCCCGGGCGATCCACGAGCTGAGCCCCCGCGTGAAGAAGAACATGGTGCCGGTGAATTGCGGCGCCATCCCCGCCGAGCTGCTCGAGAGCGAGCTCTTCGGGCACATCAAGGGGGCCTTCACCGGCGCCCTGCACGCCCGTCAGGGGCGGTTCGAGCTGGCCAACTTCGGCTCGATCTTCCTGGACGAAATCGGCGAGATGAGCCCGATCCTGCAGGTCAAGCTGCTCCGGGTGATTCAGGAGCGCAGCTTCGAGCCCGTCGGCGGCACGCGGCCGATGGACGTGGACGTCCGCATCATCGCGGCCACGAACAAGGATCTGGAGAAGGAGGTCGCCGCGGGCCGGTTCCGCGAGGATCTCTTCTACCGTCTCAACGTCGTGCCGATCAGCTTGCCGGCGCTCCGCGAGCGTCGCTCCGACATTCCGCTGCTCCTCGAGCACTTCAACGCCCGCCTGTTGAAGACGCGTCATCGGTCCGTGAAGGGCTTCACGTCCGCGGCCATGGACAAGCTCATGAGCTACGCGTGGCCCGGAAACGTGCGAGAACTCGAGAACCTCGTCGAGCGTCTGACCGTGTTCTGCATGGACGAGACGGTCGATGTGGGAGACCTCCCGCCTAAAGTCGCGGAGGGTCCGACCGTATCAAGGAGTGAGTTCTTTTTCGATTTGCCGGAGGACGGTCTGGACCTGCGCGAGGTGCTCGCCACGCTGGAGGACCGGCTCATTCGCCAGGCGCTGGAACGGACCGAGTGGAACAAGAACCGGGCCGCCACGCTGCTGCGCATGAACCGGACCACCCTGGTGGAGAAGCTCAAGAAGCGCGGCTGGATGTCGCCGGACGAGACCGATTGATCGGACGGTGCCCGCCGTCCGCCGCGGAAATCAGGACGGGGGTGCTGTGGAAGAGTTCAACGATCGGCTGGCGCGCGTCGCCCGAGACACCATGATGGAGCTGATGAGCCGAGGGGTGCCCGCGCTCCCCCGGAACTATCAGCAGGTCTTCGTGGAGCTCTGCGAGAAGCGCGGCATTCCCGCCGGCGTGCTCGACGAGTCGGTTCCTGCGCCCGCCAAGGCGTCGTCCGGCGCCGATCCGGAGTTGGTGTCGCTCGTGCTGGCGCTCGCCGAGCTCGTCGGGCAGGCGAGGCCGCAGCACGCCGGCATTCGCAACGTCATCGACCTGGTCCAGATGCTGACCGCCAGCGGCGGCGAGGTCGATCGCAGCGTGCTCGGCAGCCTGATGCAGCGGCTCGACCGGCTGACGCTGGAGCTTCAGGCCGCGCCGGCGACGCCCGCGCCCGTGCAGGACCTCGAGCCGCTGCTGCGGCGCCTCGCCGAGGTCTGTCGCGCGCTCGTGCCGCTGGCCGATCCCGAGGGCGCCGAGAAGGAGACCGCGCTGCCCGCCCTGGGCGCGCTCGCCCAGGCGCGCCGCGCCGACGACGCCCTGCCTCAGCTCGAGGTCCTGGCGACCTTCGCGGCCTCGCGCCGCAAGGCGCTCACCGCGGAGCTGCTCGCGTCCAAGCAGTCCCAGCGCAAGTCCGCCGAGCTGACGGCCCTGTCGGACTCGCTGCTCGAGTTCGTCTGCCGCGTGGTGCCCGATCTGCCCGAGTTCGAGGAGCTGATGACCGGCGCGCGCGACCGGCTCGGCCGCGCCGACCCGCGGGCGGTGCAGGAGCTCCGCCTGGAGCTCTCGTCGCACTTCCAGCGCTTCCAGGGCGCCACCGTGCCCGTGCAGGAGCAGAAGACCGTCATCAAGGGCGTGCTGCGGACGCTCGCCGATCAGCTCGCCAAGGCCTCCGCCGGGTCCGAGCACTTCGAGAAGTGCGCCCAGGACATCCGGCGCCGCGTCGAGGCCGCCAACGACCTGACGGAGCTGCGTCAGCTCCAGGACCTGCTGGTCCACGAGGCCGGCAACGCCGCGACCGAGGCCGGCCGCATGCGGAACCAGCTCGGGGAGCTCTCCACGCAGGTGAACACCTCGCAGCAGCAGATCGACACGCTCGAAAGGGCGCTGGTCGAGACGAAGCAGGCGATGAACCTGGACCCGCTCACCCGCGTGCCGAATCGACGCGCCATGAACGATTGGGTCGACTCGACGCTGTTCCCGCCCGGCCGCCCGGAGCGCGGGTTCAGCCTGCTCGTGCTGGATCTCGACCACTTCAAGAAGGTGAACGACACCTTCGGCCACCTGGCGGGCGACGCCGTGCTCGCCGAGACGGCCAAGCGGGTCAAGCTGGGCATCCGCGACATGGACATGCTGGCGCGTTACGGCGGCGAGGAGTTCGTGCTCGTGCTGCCCGACTGCGACGTACACATCGCCCGGGCCGTGGCCGACCGCATGTGCGTGCTGGTGGCCCGCAAGCCCGTCACCCACGAGACCACGCCCATCCCCGTGACGACGAGCATCGGCGTCGCCACGAAGCGGCCCGGCGAGTCCTTCAAAGAGGTCTTCGAGCGCGCGGACCAATGTGTCTACCTGGCCAAACAAGGGGGCCGCAACCGCGCGGTCACCGAGATCTCGCTGCCGGCGGCGCAGGCGAGCTGATCGCCGCCGCGCGAAAACTGGCGGGCGCGCCCGTCGCGGGCGAGAATCGAGCCTCCGACATTGCTCAAGGAGGAGCGGTGAGCGAAGCGACAGGCAGTTCGCTGGCCGGCATCCACCGGCGAAGCGACTCGTCCCGCAGGGCGGGGGGGCCGGTGCCATGACCGGTTGGCGCCGTCTGGCGCGTCTCCTCGGCCCCTGCACGCTGACGCTCGCCGTCGGCCTCGCGGCGCCCTGTGTGGCGCACGCGCAGGCCCCGGAGGAAGCGCCCGTCGATCGCTTCCCCGAGGCGCTCGACCAGTACCGCCGCGTGGAGTTGCTCGTGCCGCCGGGTTTCGCGGCCCAGTGCGAGCGCAAGGTGAACACGCTGGTGTGCGTGCTCGACGGCATGCCCGAGAACTTCATCCGCTACCTGCGCGCACTCCGGGGCGGCGTGGTGGACAAGGTGGACATCCGCGGCCGCCGCGGGGCCGAACGCTTCGAGGTGCGGCTGGAGCTGAAGAGCCCGGGGCTCGACTTCCGGTCCGTGATGCTGGCGGCCCCTGCCCGGTGGGTGCTGGAGATCGGCCTGCCCTTGACCATGAGCGATCCGGTCGAGGACGAGACGCCGTTCCGGCCCTATCCGGTGCCCGCCACCCCCTTCGAGCCCATCCTGCCCAAGAGCCCGGTGACGCCGGTCACTGCAGGCGGGGCTGCCGGAGAGGCGGCGAAGGCCTGCGTGGCCGCGTTCCGCTCCGATCGGCACAAGGAGGCGCTGTCGCTCTGCGCCGCGGCCGGGAAGGCCGCCGGCGGCGACGAGTCGCTGAAGGCGCAGATGGTCATGGCACGCGCCGAGTCGGCGGCCGCCCTGGCGCAGCTCGGTCGGGCGCCGGACCTGACGACCGTGACCGAGGCCCTGACCCAGGCCGAGGCCGCCGCGCCGACGCCCGAGGGCAAGGCCCGCTACGTGCTGCTCCAGGCACGCAGCTACGAGCCGATGGGGTTCCCGTCGCGCGGCGAGTCGCACCTGGAGTCCAAGTTCGCCACCTACCGCGGCACGCCGGCGGAGGCCTGGCTGCTGGCGGGCCAGCTCGCCGGCGAGTTCGAGGCGGGCAACACGGAGAACGCCGCAAGGACCATCGCCACGCTGCAGGCCATGGCCGGCGACAACCCCAACGTGGGCGGGGCCGTGCTGCTGGCCGGCGGGCAGGCCTACGCCCGCCGCGACTGGGTGCGGGCGCTGGAGCTCTTCGACAACGCCCAGCGCCGCTGGCCGGAGCTGTTGGCCAACAACGCCGCCGCTTTGTTCCAGTACGCCGAGATGTGCGTGTACTTCGGGCGCAACGACGACGGGCGCTCCCTCTACAACAAGTACCTCGAGCGATTCCCCCGCAAGAAGCCCCACCACATCGTCCGTGTCCGCCTCGCCGACCTGACGACGGGCGAGGACATGCTGGCGGCCCGCGCCCGCCTGACGGATCTGGCGCTCGCATTGAAGGAGCCCGAAGGGCAGCACCTCGCCGCGCTGCACGCCATCCGCATGACGATGGACCCCAAGGAGCGGCGGCGCACGCTGCGCCAGGTCGAGCTCGCCGGCCCCACGGACTACGTGCTGGCCGAGCTGAAGCTCGAGTACGCCCGAACGGCGCTGGCGAACGGGCGCATCCGCGAGGCGTTCGAACGACTGCGCGACGTCTGGCGCCGGTTCCCCGCGGAGTCGGCGCTCACGCGGGCGCCCAAGCTCTTCGATCGCGTGCTCTATCTGCTCATGCACAACTACGTGACGCTGGACCGCCCGCTCGCCGCGATCAGCACGTACTACGCCGAGCGCAAGCGCTTCGAGGGCCACCAGCACCGCGAGGAGATGCACCTGCTGGCCGGCCAGGCGTTCAACCGCCTGCGGATGAGCGAAGAGGCCTATACCGTCTTCCAGCGCGGACTCCGGGCCGGCGGGGAGGGGGGCAAGGCCGAGCCCGCCGTCGAGGCCGAGATCTACCTCGAGATGGCCGACGCGCTGTTCCAGATGGAGGACAAGTTCCGCCTGCGAGAGATCCTGCGCTACCTGGACAAGAAGTACCCGGGCCGCTTCGACAGCTTCCGCTACTGGCGCGCCCGCGGCGCCGACGCCCGCTGGGCGGGGAACCTGAAAGAGGCGCGGGACATCTACGTGTACGCGCTCAACGGCCCTGTGACGCCGGAGGAGCGCGCCGCGCTCGCCGGCGACGTCGCAGAGATCTATGCCGAGATGGGCGAGGTCGCCAAGGCGGAGCGGGCGCTCCAGATCGCCATCGAGCTCCACGACGCCGCCGGCAAACCCAAGGACAGCCCCGTGCGCCGCGCAGCCGCCTGGCGCATCGCCGAGATCGCCTACGAGGGCGAGGACTGGCCCGGTGCGCTTTCCGGGCTCGGTCGTTTCCTCGAGGACTACCCGTCGGATCCCAATCGGCGCGAGGCGCTGTTCATGAAGGCGCGCGCGCTCCGGCGCATCGGTGACGCCTTCTCGGCCGTCAAGGTCTACGACCAGCTCGTGACCGACCCGCGGAGTGGCCGCTACGGCAAGCTCGCCCGCGTGGAGCTCGACCTGCTCAAGTGGGAGCGGCGCGAGGCCCCGGGCATCCTCGAAGAGGCCGGCTTCCCGCCCGCCCCCTGAGCGGCGCCAAAGACCTGACGCCGCGCCGACGTCGCCCTGACGCCGGACCCCTCCGAATCCCGCCGAATCCTCTCCCCGCAAGCCTTTCCGACGCTGGCACGACTTTCGCTTACAGACCTTCGGGGCCCGAACCATCGCCCCGGAGGACGCCATGAGCGTGCTGTTCGACCGTTTGACGACCACCATCGAGCGCAGCCTCGATTTCCGCCTGGAGCGCGGGAACGTGGTGTCGGCGAACCTGGCCAACGTCGACACGCCGGGGTTCACCCCGCTCGAGCTGAACTTCAACGAGCAGCTTCAGCAGTACCTGACGGGCGAGATGCCCCCGGGGCTGGCCACGACGGACGCGCGCCACATGAACATGGTGGTCACGGAGCCGCGGGCCGACGTCGAATTCGACAACTTCGCCCTGCCGAACCAGGACGGCAACTCCGTGGACCTGGACCACGAGATGATGAAGCTGTCCGAAAACCAGATTCAGTATCGAGCGTCGACCGCCTTCTACAACAAGCGGATGGCGCTGATGAAGTACGCGGTCACCGAGGGAGGGCAGTAATGGACTTCTTCACCGCCATGCGGATCAGCTCGTCCGGGCTGACCGTGCAGCGCACCCGGATGAACGTGGTGTCGAGCAACCTGGCCAACGTGGACACGACGCGCACGCCCGAGGGCGGGGCGTACAAGCCGCGCCACGCCGTCGTCGCCGCCATCCCCGTCGCCCAGACCTTCCAGGAGGTCCTCGCGGACAAACTGCACCAGCAGACCGCCGGTGCCGAGGTGGTCACCATCACCACGGACCAGGGCCCCGGTCGCATGGTCTACAACCCGACCCACCCGGACGCGAACCAGGACGGCTACGTCGAGATGCCCAACATCAGCGTGGTCAACGAGATGGTGAACATGGTCACGGCGACGCGCTCCTACGAGGCGAACGTCAGCGCACTGCAGTCACTCAAGGCGATGGCGAAGAACGCCTTCGAGATCGGGGGATAAGTCATGGCCGGTCCGGTTCGTTTTCCCAACCTGACGATGCCGACGATGTCGCCGCTCTTCGGCGGCGAGAACCGACCGGGGAGCCGGCTTTCCGTGGTCCCCGAGGGCGAGGGCCTCGGGCGCGCGGCCCTCGACGAGGCGAGGCGGGCAGGGGTCGCCGACGCGCCCGGTGCGGACTCGGCACGCGGCGTGCATAAGCCCTTCGCAGACTTCTTGAAGGCGCAAGTCGAGAACGTCAACGGTCTCCAGAAAGAAGCCGACACCGCCGTCGCCGCCATGGTGACGGGTCAGAGCGGCAACTTGCACGAGACGATGATCGCCCTCGACAAAGCCGACGTCTCGTTCCGGATGGCCACCAAGGTCCGGACCAAGATCATCGACGCCTACCACGAAGTCATGCGCATGAACATCTGACCCCGTCGCCGAAGAACACGAGGACACGCCGATGAACGAGCTGCTGCAACGAATTCGTGAACGACTCGCCCAGGTCAACGCCCGGTTGACCACGGTCCAGAAGGTCACCATCGTCGTGGTGGCGCTGCTGCTCATCGGCGCGATCAGCACGCTCGCCTGGCTCGGCACCCGGACCGAGTACGCCGTCCTGTACACGGAGCTGAAGCAGGACGACGCCGGCCGCATCGCCGACAAACTCAAGGCCGAGAAGGTCGACTTCAAGGTCGACAAGGGCGGCAGCACCATCCTGGTGCCCGCCGAGCGCGCGGACGAGCTGCGCATCATGCTCGCCGCGGACGGGCCCATCGACGGCAACCTGGGCTACCGCCTGCTGGATCGCGGGGACACCTTCGGGATGCCCGAGGAGATCCTCAAGGTCAACCGCCAGCGCGCCCTGGAGGGTGAGCTCGCCAAGTCCATCGAGTCGCTCGACGAGGTGAAGACGGCCCGCGTCCACCTCGCGCTGGCCGAGCAGGAGCTCTTCGTCGAGGACCAGAAGAACTCGACCGCGTCCGTGGTCGTCACGCTGCTCCCCGGCGCCTCGCTGCGCCCCAAGCAGGTCAAGGGCATCGTCAATCTCGTGGCGGGCGCCGTCACCGGCCTGGACGCCGACAACGTCACCATCATCAACGAGTCCGGCAAAGTGCTGCGCCCCGCCAACGAGGAGCAGCTCGGCGAGATGCAGCGCAACGTCGAGTACCAGCGCAACATCGAGAAAGAGCTCGAGCAGAAGGCCACCGAGGTCCTCGAGCGCGCCGTCGGTCGCGGCAAGGCCGTGGTCCGGGTCCGCGCCCGCATGGACTTCACCAAAGAGCAGCGGACCGAGGAGCTCTACGACCCCAAGCAGCAGGTGGCCCGGAGCGAGGAGAATTTGACGGAGAGCCGTCAAAACGGTGCCGATCGCGTCGGCGGCGCCGCCGGGGCCAACGCCAACGACCCCAACGTGGCGCAGGGTGTCATCCGGGTCGGCGACGCCAGCAACTCCAACCGCGAGAAGCAGACGGTCAACTACGAGATCAGCAAGGTCACCAAGCAGGTCCTGGTGCCGGAGCTGAAGCTCTCCCGCGTGTCGGTCGCCGTCCTCGTCGATGGCAACTACAAGGCCGGCGGCGCGACGGGCGAGGGGGGCGCCCCCGCTTCCGGCGAGGCGCAGGCCGCCACCAAGGACGGCGTCGCGGAGAAGGTCTACGTCGCCCGCAGCAAGGAAGAGATCGAGACCATCAAGAACCTGGTGGCCAAGGCCGTCGAGCTCGACGCCGAGCGCGGTGACCAGATCGAGGTGGCCAGCATGCAGTTCCAGGACGACACGCAGGAAGAGGTCGCGGTCATCAAGGCGGTCGAGCGTCAGGCACTCATTGACAAGACCGTGAAATACGGTCTGATCCTGCTGGTCTTCCTGCTCCTCGTCTTCGTGGTCTTCCGTCCGGTGGTGCGCTGGCTCACGGCCCCGCCCCCGCCGGTCGAGACCGCCGAGATGGTGGAGGAGGGTGCGCTGCCCGAGCCCGAGCTCGCCCCGGCCCTGCCCGGCGACGAGGTCATGGCCCAGATTGCGCACGAGGACCTGCCCGTCGCCGAGAAGATTCGCCAGTTCGTCGAAAAGGACCCGGAAGTCGCTGCCTCGGTGCTCCGGTACTGGCTGCGGCCTCGCCAGACCGTCTAACGAGTTCGCCCCATGGCCAAGCCCACCCCGGACGTCGAGCCCATCCCCCGCGAAGTCAAGGCCGCCCTCGTCATGCTCATGCTGGGCGAGGAGCGGGCCGCTCCGGTCTTCAAGAAGCTGGAGAAGGACGAGGTCAAGGCCCTGAACAAGGGCATGACCATGCTGGCGGGCCTGACGGACGAGGAGCAGAACGACATCCTGGTGGAGTACCTGGATCTCGTCGAGAAGGGCGATCCCATGCGCCTCGAGGGCGGCGAGGCCTACCTCAAGCGCCTGGTCGAGACGAACATGGGCGGCGAGGGCCGCAAGCTCATCGAGGAGATCGCCAGCGAGCACCAGATGCAGCTCAACGCGCTCGAGCCCGTCGACGCGCGGACCCTGGCCAACCTGCTGCGCAAGGAGCACCCCCAGACGATCGCGCTCATCATGGCCTACTCCAAGCCCGAGAAGAGCGCGCAGGTGCTGTCGCAGCTGCCCGTCGAGACGCAGGTCGAGGTCTGCCTGCGCATGGCGTCGCTCGACACCGTGGCGCCCCAGACCCTGCGCGACGTCGAGAACGCGCTGCTCTCCGAAATGAAGGGCCTCGTGGTCAGCGGCGGCGAGGAGACCTCGGGCGTCGTGATGGTCGCCGAGATCCTCAACAACATCGAGAAGCAGCACGAGGAGCGCATCTTCGAGCAGTTGATGGAGATCGACCCGGAGCTGGCGGAAGAGATCCGCAACAACATGTTCGTGTTCGCGGACCTGGTGAACATCGACGACCGCGGCATCCAGACGCTCCTCAAAGAGGTCGACAACCAGTCCCTGCTCCTGGCGCTGAAGACGGCGCCGGAGGTCATCAAGGACAAGATCTTCAAGAACCTGTCCTCGCGCGCCACGCAGATGCTCAAGGAGGACATGGAGGTCATGCCTCCGGTGAAGCTCTCCGAGGTCGAGAAGGCCCAGGCCAGCATCACCCAGCTCGCTTTGCGCCTCGAGGCCGAGGGCAAGATCGTCATCGCCAAGGCGGGCGCCGCGGAGGAGTTCGTCTAAACCATGGGGGTCATTCGCAAGAACGAGGCGGACAAGGTCGCGGCCTTCTCCTTCGGCGCCGAGACCGTGGCCGAGCCGGGAGAGGCGCAGCCGATCCTCTTCGAGGACGTCTCGCCGAAGCCGCCCCCCAGCAAACGTGCGGAGTCGAAGCCCGAGCCGAAACCCGAGCCGCCGCCCCCGCCACCGCCCCCGCCGCCGCCGCCGCCCCCTGCCGAACCCCCGCCGCCGCCGGTCTTCGAGGTCCCCGAGGAGCTCGTCCGGGCCATCTACGAGGACGCCGTGCTGCGCGGCCTCGAGGACGGCAAGGCGCAGGTGCTCGCGGAGCTGCAGGTGCTGCAGGAGCGCTACGCCGGCGCCCTCGACCAGCTCGACCAGGTCAGCCGGCAGCTCGTCGACCGCAACCGCATCACGCTGATCTCGCTCGCCTGCAAGATCGCCGAGCGCCTGGTGCGCCACCACATCAGCACCCACCCGGACCACTTGCTGCAGCTCGTCCGCGAGGCCATCACGGAGCTCGAGGAGAAGGACGAGGTCAACGTGCACTGCTCACCCCAGGACCACGCCTACCTGACCTCGCGACGCCAGGAGCTGGCACATGGCATGGGGGATGCATTCCGGATCCAGGTAGTGGCCGACGAGGCGCTCGAGTATGGGGACTTCCGCGTGGAGACCCGGACCGGCGCCGCGGACGGCCGCGTGGCCACCCGGCTGGCAGAGGCGCATGACGCCCTGCTCGGCCTGGGGGAGTAGCGTCGCCGATCCGGCGGTTCTGGGAATGAGGTGCCGTCATGGTCTCCACCGAGGATTTCGCCCTCGACGTCGAAGGGCTCGCCAAGCGCATCCGGCGCCTGCCCATCGCGGTGAAGAGCGGGAAGGTCAACAAGGTGGTCGGCATGGTCGTCGAGGCCACGGTGCCCGACGCGGGGGTCGGCTCGATGTGCGAGATCACCTCGGAGACGGGCCGCACGATCTCGGCCGAGGTCGTCGGGTTCCGTGAGCGCACCGGCCTGCTGATGCCCCTGGGGGACATCGGCGGCGTGCGGATGGGCGCCCACGTGCGCACCCGCAAGGCCCTGGCCAGCGTGCCGGTGACCAACGAGCTGCTCGGGCGCGTGATCGACGGCCTGGGGCGCCCCCTGGACGGCAAACCGCTGCCCACGGCGACGACCGAGGTGCCGCTCTACGGCGACCCGCCCAACCCCATGACGCGCCGCACCATCCGCCAGCCCATGTGGCTGGGCATCCGCGCCATCGACTGTCTGCTGACGGCCGGTCGCGGCCAGCGCGTGGGCATCATGGCCGGCTCCGGCGTGGGCAAGTCCGTGCTCCTGGGCATGATGGCCCGCAACGCGACGAGCGACATCAACGTGATCGCCCTCATCGGCGAGCGCGGCCGCGAGGTGCGCGAGTTCATCGAGAAGGACCTGGGGCCCGCCGGTCTGGCCCGCTCCGTGGTCGTGTGCGCGACGAGCGACACGCCGCCCCTGGTGCGCATCCGCGGCGCCTGGCTGGCCACCTCGATCGCCGAGTTCTTCCGCGCGCAGGGCAAGAACGTGCTGCTCATGATGGACTCCGTGACCCGCTTCGCCATGGCGCAGCGCGAGATCGGCCTGGCCGTCGGCGAGCCGCCCACCACGCGCGGTTACACGCCGAGCGTGTTCGGCCTCCTGCCGCGCCTGCTGGAGCGCGCCGGCACCTGCGAGGGCCCCGGCAGCATCACGGGCCTGTACACCGTGCTCGTCGAGCAGGACGACATCAACGACCCCATCGGCGACGCCGTGCGGTCGATCATCGACGGCCACGTGGTGCTCAGCCGCGACCTGGCGGCCCGCAACCACTTTCCGGCCATCGACGTGATGGTGAGCGCCAGTCGTGTCATGTCCGACGTGGCCAAACCCGAACACCGGCAGGCCGCCGGCAACATCAAAGAGCTCATCGCGACCTACCGCAAGGCCGAGGACCTCATCAACATCGGCGCCTACCAGAAGGGCGCCAACCCCACGATCGACCGCGCCGTGGCGCAGATCGGGGCCATCGACAAGCTGCTGCGCCAGGGCATGAACGAGAAGGCCCTGCCCGAGGAGTCGCTGCGGGTGTTGCAGTCCATCGCGGCCGGAGGCGCGGCGAAGTGAGCACGAAGCGTACCCATGTGCTGGCTTTGACGCTCGGTGTCGGCGTCTTGACGCTCGACCTCGCCGCGCACGCGCAGGGGTCGGAGCCGGCCAAGGCCGAGGCCGAAGCGCCCGCGTCCGGCAGCGAGGCGGCGTCGGCCGCACCCGGGGCCAAGGGCTCCGAGGGTGCCGGTGGGGCCAAGGGCGGGCCCGAGGGCGCCGCGTCGGAGCCGGCGGCCGGTGGGGCCACGCCGCCCCTTGCCAAGGCCTCTGCGCCGGCCGAGGAGGCCGCGGGTGTGCCCGGTGAGGGCGTCGATCGCCTCGACCCCACGTCGCCCCTGGACGAGGCCACCAAACTGCGCATCTTCCGGCAGGCCGAGAAGCGGATGGACGCGATCAAACGCGCCCAGGACGAGCTCAAACACCGCGAGGCGCGCCTGGCCAAGGCCGAGTCCGAGCTCGACCGCCGCTACAAGTCCCTGCGGGTGATCCAGGACGAGCTGTCCAAGACGCAGGACACCAAGAAGAAGGCGAAGGAAGCCGAGAAGAAGGTCGTCGACGAGCAGAAGAAGGTCGACGACGAGAAGGCCAAGGAAGACGAGAAGAAGGAGGCCGCCGAGCGCAAGGACGCGACGGACCGCCTCTCGAGCGTCTTCGAGAAGATGAAGCCGTCCGAGATCGCCAAGGTCGTGCCCGAGATGGACGAGGAGCTCGTCGTCGAGATCCTCAACCGCCTCAAGGAGAAGACGACGGCCAAGGTCCTCGGCACGGTGCCGCCGCCCCTCGCGGCGCGCCTCTCGGAGAAGATCGCCCGACTCAAGAAGAAGCAGCAGGCGGAAGCCCGCGACCCCAAGAAGCAGCCACAGAAATGACGCAGGGAGCAGTCACATGGACGTGATGCCGATGATGGCGATGCCCATCGCCATGGACCGAGTCGCCCCGACCCTGCCCGGCGCCGGCGCCGCTCAGACCGGCGGCGCGGCCGAGGGCTTCGGCGCGGCGTTGTCTGCCGCGCAGGCCGACGCGAGCCCCGCACAAGGCCTCAAGGCCGGCGGAGCGCCCGCCGCGAGCGAGGCCGAAGGGCAGGGGGACGGCGACTCGGACGACGCGCTGCAGACCAGCCTCGCCGGCGCGCTGGGGCTGAGCGGCGCCGTCGTCGCCCGACCGCAGTTCGCCGGCCTCACGGGTCTGGCGGCCCGCGGCCTGGGCGCTCAAATCTCGCTGCCGACCGGGCTGAAGCTGCAGACCCTGGCCGCCGCGACGCTGAACCCGCTGATGCCCGCCGCGCTGCGGGGTCTGCAGGCGAACGTCGCCGCGCAGGGCTTCGCAGGTCTGCAGGCGAGCCTGCAGGGGCCCGCCGTCCGTGCAGAAGCTCAGGGCGCCGACAGCGGTGGCGGGGCGGGGGATGTTCTGGCTGCGCTCCAGGTCGGCGAGCGCCAGTCCACGCTGACGCAGGAGCTCGCCCACCTGCTCGCCGCGCGGCACGGGCCGCTGCCCGACTTCGACGCGTCGGCCGACGCGCACGGCGGAACCGACGCCGCCGCGCAGGTCCCCGAGCCCATGGACGACGCCGCCGCGCGACCCGCGCCCGCCGCCCAGCCTTTCATCGCGCCGCTGCCCGTGCAGGCGAGCCGGACCGGTGAGCCCGACCGGGTCGCCGAGGCCGCCGCGCCCACGCCCGACGCCGTCGACGGCCTGGCCGCCGCGGCGGAGACCGAGCGTCCCGTGACGCACGCCGGCGCCGCCGAGGGCCTCGCGGCCCACGGGTCCGCCGAGAAGGGGGCCCTCGCGCTGGGCGGCGCCGGAAATTTGACGCCGACCGCCAACACCCCGGCGCCCGCGACCGCGGCGCCCGCGGCCCCGGTCCATGCGCAGACGGTGATCCCGGGCCTGCCCCCGGGCGTGGACGCCCCGGCGGTGCTGCGTCAGGTGGGTGACGGCCTGCGGCTGATGACCGTGGGGAGCCGCCAGAGCGCGGAGATCCAGCTCTCGCCGGCCGAACTGGGCAAGGTGAGGGTCCGGATGGAGATCGAGGGCCAGTCCGTGCGCATGTTCGTGACCACGGAGAACGCCGCCGTGCGCGATCTGGTGGCCCAGGGCCTCGACGGGCTGCGCCGCGACCTCATGGCACAGGGGTTGCAATGCAATCACATGAGCGTGGACGTCCAAGCGGACGGCCGCGGCTTCGCCCGGGATCGCCGCGGTGAATCGGACGAACGAGACGACGCCCTTCGGGAGTCGCCGGAGGAGGGCCTCGAGTTCTCCACCCGGGCGCCCCCCTCGACGCGCCGCACTCGGACCGACGGCTCCCGGATCGACCTGACCGTCTGAACGCTGACCGTCTGAACCTTCGCACGCTGGAGTGACACACAATGGCATCCGTCGACGCCATCAACGCCATGAGCATCGGTGGCCAGCTCCAGGCCAGCAACGCCCAGCAGCCCAAGAGCAGCCTGGAGAAGGAACAGTTCTTGAAACTGCTGGTGGCGCAGATCAGCCACCAGGATCCGATGAACCCGCAGGACAGCGATCAGTACATGCAGCAGCTCACCCAGTTCTCCACGGTGGAGCAGCTCATGAACCTGAACCAGGGCATGGACAACCTGTCCGTCGGCCAGATCTCGGCCAACAGCCAGTCCGCGCTGCGGTTCGTCGGCAAGGACGTGATGGCCGCGGGCGACGAGGTCAACCTGAACGGGGTCAACCAGCCCAACGTGGACTACACCGTCTCCGATCCGAGCGTCGGTGAGGTCGAGGTCTCCGTCTACGACGAGGCGGGCGAGGAGATCTACACCCAGCGCGTGCCCGTCCCGGCGGGCGGCCACGGCACGTTCACCTGGAACGGCCAGAACATGAACGGCCAGCGGGCGCCGGACGGCAACTACCACGTCTCCTTCAAGGCCGGCACGGACAGCAATCCGGTGCCGGTGGACACCTACGTGCACGGCAAGGTCACCGGCGTGCGCTTCGATCAGGGCTATCCCGAGCTGATGGTCGGCGAGAAGCGGCTGCGGCTCTCGGACATCATCGAAGTCACGGGCGAGGAGTGATCTGACCATGGCCGACCGCTTCAACGTGCTGCTGCCCCGGGGAGGTCCGCGGTCGATCATCGACCCGCTGCGGACCCAGGGCGACCGCACGCCGGCGGCGGGCCAGGCCGGCAAGTCCGGCGGCGTCAGCTTCGACGACATCATGACCGGCGAGCTGGGCGGAAACACCGTCAAGGTCTCGCCGGACGCTCAGGAACGCATGCGACTGCGCGGAATTCCGCTCGGTCAGGTGGAGCTGGATCAGATCTCGCGCGCCATGGACACCGTGGCGAAGAAGGGCGGGCGCGAGGCCCTGCTCATCGGCCGACAGGCCACCTTCGTGGTGGACGTGCCTTCGCGGACCGTCGTCACGGCCTGGGGCCCCAATGAGACCAAGGGCCATGTGTTCACGAGCATCGACAGTGCGCTGATGTTGGATTCCTGACGCAGGGCGTCGGGCGATTGACTCTGGATGACAAGGCACGGCCCGCGGACGCGGCGCCGACGCCACGACTACGTCTAACCCGGGCCAGGATGGCCGTCTGCCGGGTCCCATGGGTGCGCCCATGGAGACCCAGTGAACCCGAACGAGAGGTGATACATGGGTAACCTTCTGGCCTCGCTCTACACGGCCAACACCGGTCTCGGGGCCGCGGGCACCGCTGTCGGTGTCATCGGCAACAATCTGGCGAACGTGAACACGACCGGCTTCAAAGCGTCGCGGGCACATTTCCAGGACCTGATCAGTCAGTTCATCGTCGGCACCACCGGCAGCAACCAGGTGGGCAAGGGCGTCACGCTCGAGCGCATCGAGGCCATGTTCACGCAGGGCTCGATGCAGCACACGGGTGTGCCCACGGACCTGGCCATCGGCGGCGACGGCTTCTTCGTCGTCAAGGGCACGCAGGGCGGGGTGACGCAGAACTACTACACCCGCAACGGCGCGTTCCGCTTCGACGACCAGGGCTACATGGTCAACCAGAGCGGCTACCGCGTGCAGGGCTTCTCGGCGGATCCCACCGGCGTGCTCGGCGCGACGGCCGGCGACCTGCGGGTGAGCAAGAAGAACCTGGACCCGCTGCCCACCAGCAACATCGACATCCACGCCAACCTGCGGCCCAGCGACCCGATCATCCCGGCGCCGGGCTTCAACGTGGCCACGCCCGACACGACCTCGAGCTTCAAGACCTCGATGGTGACCTACGACAGCCTGGGCAACGCGCACCAGGTCGACGTGTACGGCACCCACACGAGCACGGCGCCGGACGTGTGGGACATGAACATGGTCATCGACGGCGCGGACCTCGCCGGCGGCGTGCCCGGCACCCCGCAGGTGGTCAGCCTCGGCCAGCTCACGTTCGACGGTCAGGGCCGCCTGCAGAGCTCGACGACCCCGAACCCCGTGGCGGTGGCCTGGTCCGGCGGTGCCAACCCCGGCGCGCTGAACTTCGCCTGGGGCGACCCCATCGCGGCCGGCGGCACCGGACGGCAGGGCACCACGCAGTGGAACCAGGTCGCCGAGAGCGCCGCGAACTACATCCACCAGGATGGCTACGGCACGGGCAACCTGGAGACCATCAGCGTCAACGAGGACGGCGTCGTCACCGGCGGTTTCACCAACGGTCAGACGCTGACGCTCGGTCAGGTGGCGCTCGCGCGGTTCGAGGACCCCACGGGCCTCAACTCCGTGGGCGGCAACCGGTTCATCGAGACGCCGGAGAGCGGCCAGGCCAACGTCGGCGCCGCGCAGACGGCGGGGCGGGGGATGATCGCCGGCGGCACGCTGGAGCAGTCCAACGTCGAGATCAGCGACCAGTTCATCGACCTGATCGCCTACCAGAAGGCGTATCAGGCCAACGCGAAGACCATCACGACGGCCGACGGCCTGATGCAGGAGGTCTTCCAGCTCATTCGGTAAACATTGGCACGCTGCTCGCATATGAGTTGGTCATGTGATTGAGCAGCGACAACGACTCCTCCGCGACCTGGCGTCGGCGCGAGGCCTGTCCGCAAGGCGGCTGGTCTCGGCTTCACGCACGGACGCGTTTGAGGTCGGCCGCGCGCCCGGCTCATGCTGGCTGGTCCAGGGACGGACCAGGACTTTCGGAAGATTCGTGCCAGGGAAGGTGCGTTTCCGGGTTCAGGCAGCATGAGCCGGGCGGTGGCCGGCCGACGAAGGCTCAAGGACGGGCCGGACCGGCGCGGAGTCGCGCGAAAGCGCAAAGCCTGTAGACAGGCAAAAGAAAAGGAGGACGCACGTTCAACCGGTGTCGTTTGTGTGACCCAAGAAACCCATTGTTTTTCTCCATGAGCCCGCTTCGGCGGCCCGGGGTCTGACCCACCTCTGCTCATGGATTCGCGAATGTAGTTTTTGAAGCGTGTTTTAAGACCCAAGTTGTGAAGCCTGGAACGCCCGGTGTCTGACCCACACCGGGCGTTCTTTTTTTGTGGCGTCTCTTTTTTCCCCACCCGCGTATGATTGCCCGCAAATGTCCGCAGCTCCCGAAGAAGAAAAGAAGGACGGCGACGGTCACGGCGAGGCGGATGCCAAGCCCAAAGGCAGCAAGCTGCCCCTGATCTTCGCCATCGTGAACACCGTGGGCCTGCTCGGCCTCGCCGGCTTCGTCGTCCTGAGCAAGGGCAAGGAAGAGCCCAAGGACGCCAAGGGGAAGGGCGCCCACGCGGTCGCTTCCCAGGCGGCCGAGGAGCACGGTGACGAGGCCGCCGCCCACGGCGAGGCCGCCGACGGCCACGGGGAGGGCGAGGCCGCCGCCGAAGCCCACGGTGAGGCCGCCGCCGGTCACGCCACCCTGATCGTCCCGCTGGGGGGGTTCATCATCAACCTCAAGGACCCGGGCGGCGAGCGCTACCTCAAGGCCAAGATCGGCATGGAGGTCGCCGGCGAGGGCGAGGTCAAGAAGGAGGCCGAGGGCAAGGTCTCCAAGGTCCGCTACGAGATCCTCATGGTGCTCTCCGACCTCCGCGTGGTGGACGTCAGCGGCCCGGAGAAGATCGAGGGCCTGAAGAAGGTCATGCTGCAGAAGGCCAAGAAGGCCCTCGCGCCGGCGATCAAGGTCGTCGGCATCTACCCCGAAGAGTGGGTCATCCAGTAGCCCCCAGGCCGGGTGCGGCCGTTTACTCCGCCCAGTCGATGGGCTAGCTTTGGCGCATGTCGGACCAGATCCTCTCCCAGACGGAGATCGACGCCCTGCTGTCGGCGGTGAACGACGGCAAGATCGACGTCGAGCAGGAGGCCGACGGCCCGGTCCAGGACACCGGCGCCGGCGCGGTGAAGTACGACCTGCTCAGCCAGGACCGCATCATCCGCGGCCGCATGCCGACGCTGGACATCATCAACGATCGGTTCGCCCGCCAGTTCCGCATCACGTTGTCCAACTCGCTGCGCAAGATCATCCAGGTCTCGGTGGAGAGCACCAGCCTGATGAAGTACGGCGAGTTCCTGAACTACCTGCCGATCCCGTCGTGCCTGAACATCGTGCGGCTCAACCCGCTGCGCGGCTCCTGCATCCTGGCGATCGAGGCCAAGCTGATCTTCGCGTTCCTGAACAACTTCTTCGGCGGCGCCACCAACGCTCAGGAGAAGGTCGAGGGCAGGGACTTCACGGCCATCGAGCTGATGATCATCCGCAAGGTGGTCAACCTGCTGCTCGAGGACCTGCAGCGCGCCTGGCAGCCGGTGTACCCGCTCCAGGGCGAGTACCTGCGCACGGAGATCAACCCGCAGTTCCTTGCGGTCGTGCCGCCGAGCGACGTCGTCGTGCTCACCAGCTTCGAGCTCGAGATGGAGAACCTGCGCGGCACCGTGCAGGTG
>CAINDO010000357.1 GCA_903847385.1 uncultured Myxococcales bacterium | reverse complement strand
CGGAGCGCACGGTCTCCGTGCCCCGCGGCGTGGGGCGCCTGGCCGACGCCGCGGGCTCGGACGCCGCCGCCGGCCGCCTGCCCACCACCCGTGACGACGCCCTGAACGATCCCGCCCGGCCGTTTCCGGCGGCGGACGCACCGCTGATCGCGACATACTTCGATCGTCGCGCCCGCCGCGCCGCCGCCGCGCCGACGCCCGCTGCGCGCCCCTGAGACCGACCTGCCCGAACGGAACCGCCCCGATGAACCCCCGTGATGCCGCGCCCGCTGTCCAGGCCGACCCCGTTCGCGACGTCGAAGAGACGGCCGCCCATCTCCGCGCCGCGATCCTCGGGCTGCGCGCCGACATCGGCCGGGTGATCGTCGGGCAGCGCGAGATCGTCGACGCCCTCCTCTGCGCGCTGCTGGCCGGCGGCCACGTTCTGCTCGAGGGCGTGCCCGGCCTGGGCAAGACGCTGCTGGTCAAGACGCTCGGCCGCGCCCTGGCCCTGGAGACCGCTCGCATCCAGTTCACGCCGGACCTGATGCCGGCGGACATCCTGGGCACGCAGGTGCTGCAGAACACGCCGGAAGGCCCCGTGCTGACCCATCAGCGGGGTCCGATCTTCCACCACCTGGTGCTGGCGGACGAGATCAACCGCGCCAACCCCCGGACGCAGGCGGCGCTGCTCGAGGCGATGGCCGAGCGGCAGGTGACCATCGGCACGACGACCCACGTGCTCGGCCCGCCGTTCTTCGTGATGGCCACGGAGAACCCCATCGACATGGAGGGCACGTACCCGCTGCCCGAGGCGCAGGCCGACCGGTTTCTCTTGAAGTTGCGCGTGCCCCGGCCCGACCGCGACACGCTGCTCGGCATCCTGGACGTCGACCCCGCCGAGCGCCTGCCCCTGGTCGAGCCCAAGGTGCAGCGCGCGGAGTTGCTGGCCTGGCAGGCCCACGTGCGGCAATTGCCCGCGGCCGACGCCGTGCGCGAGGCCATCGTCGACCTGGTCGAGCGAACGCACCCCGACCGCGTGCCAGAGCGCTTCAAACCTTACGTGCAGCTCGGCGTGAGCCCGCGCGGCGCCCAGGCGCTGCTCGGCGCGGCCCGGGCGCGGGCGGCGAGCGCGGGTCGCTTGCACGTCTCGCTGGAGGACGTCCGCGCCATGGCCCTGGACGTCCTGCGGCATCGCGTGCTGCTCAACTTCGCGGCGCGGGCCGAGGGCGTGACCGCCGACACGGTCGTGTCCGCGCTGCTGACCGCGGGCTGAGGCGGCGTGCCCGCCGGTTTCCCCGACGCGGAGACGCTCGCCGCCTGCGAGCGCTTCGCCCTGTGGCTCCGACAGGGTGGGGGGCTCCCCGTGCGCGGGCGGCCGCTCTCCGGGGGCCTTTCCGCGGGGCTCGACTTCGAGGGGCACGCCGAGTATCGGCCCGGCCACGACCTGCGACACCTGGACTGGGCGCTCTACGCCCGGCTTCGCACGCTCAACGTACGCACCTTCGAGGACGAGGGCGCCGGCACGCTGGCGGTGCTCCTGGACGCCTCGGCGTCGATGGCGCTCGGCGGCAAGTTCGAGTTGGCGCGACGCATGGCCGCGGCGCTGGTCTTCGCCGGCCTGCGGGCGTGTCACGGTGTCCTGCTGGGCGTGGCCCGCGATGGCGCGCTGGACGCGCTGCCGCTGACCGGCGGCGCCGCGAGCTTCGACCACGCGATGGCCTGGCTCGCCCGCGTCGTGCCCGGGGGGCGAACGCACCTGGCGGCGTCGTTCACGGCCGCGCCTCGTTTCGCGGCGCGCGGGGACGCGGTGATCCTGAGCGACCTCTTCGACCCCCACGGCCCCGAAGGCGCCCTGGACGCCCTGCAGCGCGCCGGCTGGCAGGCGGATCTGGTCCGCATCACCACGGCGGACGAGTGGTGGGCGCCCGCGCCGGGCGTGGGCCTGCGAGACCCGGAGTCGAGCGCCGCGGCCACGGCCCCGACGGACACGGGCGCGCTCACGGCCTCCCTGACGGCCTGGCGGGAGCACACGCGGGCGCAGGCGCTGCGCCGCGGCAGCGTGGTGGTCGAGGTGGACGCGAACGCCGGGCTCCCTCAGGCGCTGACGCGGTTCTTCTCCACGGTGCTCGCGGTCCGCAGCCATGTTTGAGGGCTTTGCGTGGCCGCTGGCCTTCGCGGGGCTCGCCGCCGCGCCGCTGCTGCTGTGGCTGCATCGCCGGGCGCGCCCGACGGGGCAGGTGCCGTTCACGGCGTTTTTCCTGCTGCCGAGCAGCGTGCGCGAGGGCCTCGCCGGTCGGCGGTGGCGCGCGCCGTTTCTGCTCGCATTGCGCTTGCTCGCCGTCGCGCTCTTGGTCTGGCAGGCCGCGGGCCCGCTCGCGCGGCCGCCCGGCACGCTGGTGATCACCGCCGGCCCGGTGACGCCGGAGCCCGGCTGGGCCGCACCCGTGACCTACGTGCGCGCTGGACGGCCGGCGTCCGTCGCGGACGCACCGGACACCCTCGCGGTCGTGGCCGGCACGCCGGACTGGTCGGGCGCGCTGCTTCTCGGCCGCCGGCTCTCGCCCGAGGCCGCGGTCGTTTTCCGGCCACGCGCGCCGACGGCCCGCATCCTGGGGGGCGGCGCGAGCGTCCGGGGCGCCGAGGTGGAGGTGGCGCTCCAGGCGGAGGGCGTGAACGCGCTGCGTCTGGTGGACGCCGCGGGCGTCGAACACCCGCTCGTGCTGCGAGACGGGTTCGCGCGCCTCACGGCTCGCCTCCCGGCGGGGGGCGCCGTCGTCCTCGCCCCCGACGCCGACCCCTTCGCCCTGTGCGTGCCGGACGCGCGGCCCTTGCCCGTGGCCGACGCCGGGTGGCCGCCGGCCGCGGCCTTCGACGAGGCCCTGGATGCGCTGGAGAGCGCCGGTCTGGCCGCGCGCGTGCCCGTCGAGCGCGCGGTCTGGTGGCCGGCGACCGGCGCGCTCCCGGCGGAGTCGCAGTGGGCGCGTTGGGCGCCCTTCGCGCCGGACCGCACCCATGTCCACTTTCCCGGTGCGATCGCGGACGACGCGCAGGGGGCGGAGCCGCTGTTGCCCGCGGACGACTCGCCGACGCCCGGGGCGATGGTGCGCCGCTTCACGCCCCTCGCCCCCGCCGCGAGCCCCACCTGGTATGCGGGGGACGCCGTGGCCGCGGACCGGGGCGCCGGCGCCGATGGCCGCTTCGTCCGGTTCGGTTTCCTGCCTGCGGAGTCGGATCTGCCGGAGACGGCCGCGTGGCCGGTCCACCTGCGCACGCTGGTCGAGGCCGACCGCGCGGCGCGCTCGGGGTGCCGCGTCCACCGCGCCGGCGAGCCGCTGACCGTCACCGCGAGCGGGGCGTTCACCCTGCGGCCCCCCGGCGGTTCGACGCGGGCGATCACGCCGACGGGGGACACCGCCACGCTGGACGCCCTGGACGAGCCGGGGCTCTACCGCCTCGAGCAGGGCGACCGCAAGGCGACCCTGGCGGTTCAGGCCGGGTCCATGGAGAGCGCCGGCCCGCCGGACGCCTCGGCCTGGGCCGTGCCCGCGGCGCCGCCGACGCCGGACGTCTCCGTGACCTGGGTGCTGGCGGCCGCGGTCGCGCTCCTCGGCGCGCTGCTCGCGGGGGGTCGGCGTCGGTCTGCGCTGGCCTGGGGCGGGGTCGCGCTGGCGCTCGGCGCCGCGGCGGATCCGCGCGTCGGCCTGGGCGACCCCGGGGGCGTCGTCGTCGCCGTGGACACGAGCGGTTCGATGCCCCGGGCGGAGACCCGCGAGGCCCTGGCGGCGCTGGCGGCGGCGCTCGGGCCGGACACGTCGGTGACCTACGTCTCGGGGGACGACGCCGTGCGCGGCGTGGGGCCGTCGCCGGATCTCACACCGGGGGGCGGCACCCGCGCGGCCCCGATTCTGCAAGCGGCGCAGGGCCTCGCCGACGCCTCGGGGGCGGTGATCCACGTGACGGACGGGCGCGCGCCGGATCTGCCCGTGGCCGGTCCGCGGCCCGTGTTTCCGCTGCTGGTCGCGGCGGCGCTCGAGCACGGCGACACGGCCGTCCTCAGCGCGACGGCCACGCGGCAGGGCGACCAGGTCTACGTGCGCACCCGGCTGGTCTCGGACCGGTCGACGGACGCGGACGTCGAGATCGACCGCTTCTCGACGGAGCTGCGCCTCGAGCCGGGGTTGCGCCGCACGGTGAGCGCGCGGATCCGCGCAGTGAACGTGGACACGGTGCCCGTGCGAGTTCAGGCCCACGACGACGCCCTGCCGCAGAACGACCGCCGCCTGGTGCCCATCGACGGCGAGGCCGGCGCGCGGCTCGCCGTGGTGACGGACCCCGCCACCGCCGCGGGTCCGCGGGCCTGGGGCGAGGCGGCCGGATTCGCGGTGGACGCCTTCGAGCCCGCTGCGCTGGGCACGCACGAGCCGCGGCTGTGGGGCGCCCAGGCGCTGGCCGTGCACGATGTGCCGGTGGACGCGCTGCCCGCGGGCGCCGTGGACGCGCTCGACGCGTTCGTGCGCCGGGGCGGACTGCTGCTGCTCACGGGCCGCACGCGCGCCTTCGGCCCCGGTGGCTGGGCGGGCCAGCCCCTGGAGCGCCTCTCGCCGCTCACCTCGGACCCCCGGCCGCCGGGCGCCGGGCGTCTGGGACTTCTGCTCGCGCTGGATCGCAGCGGCAGCATGGCCAGCGAGGCCGGGGGCATCGGGCCCGAGGCCGTGGGGCGGCTGGCGCGCGGCCTGGCGGCGGGCCTGCGCGCCGAGGACGACCGAATCGGCGTGCTGGCGTTCGGCACGCAGGCGCAGGTGATGCTCGCCCCGACGCCGGCCGGCGAGGTCGCCGCGGGCGCGCTGCCGGTACCCGCCGCCCACCGCGGCGGCACCTACCTCGTCCCGGCGCTGCTCGAGGCGACCCGTGTGCTGCAGGCGACCGAGGCCGACGCCCGCGTGCTGGTCGTCGTGACCGACGGCAAGTTCGCCGACGGCGGCGAGCCGATGCCGCTGGAGGCCCTCCGCGGCGCGGGCATTCGCCTGCTCGCCGTCCTCGTGGGAGAGGACGTGGAGCCCGCTCCCCTCGAAGCGCTGGCCGAGGCCACGGGCGGCCGGCTGGTGATCGGGCAGGTGGGGCAGGTCCTGCGGCTGGCCGCCGCGGGCGTGGGGAGCCTGGGCGATGGTGGTCTGTTCGCCGGCCCCGGCGCGCCGACGCCCGGCCCGGCCTGGGGCGCCCGCGTCGGCGGTGACGCGCCGCGCATCGACGGTCGGGTGCGCGTGCGGGAACGGCCGACCGCCCGCGTGCTGGCTCGGGTGGACGGTGAGGCGCTTCTGGCCGAGTGGCAGGTGGGCGCGGGGCGTGTCGTCGCGCTGGCCACGGATGCCTGGGCGCTGCCTGCGGCGGGATGGGCCGCGTTGCTGGCGCCCGCGCGCGCCGTCCCCGACGGCGAGGCCCGCCTGCTGCTCGACGGCGACGACGTCGTGCTCGTGACCGCCCCGGACGCGCCGCCGCCCACCTCGGGCACGCTCTCGGCCCCGGGCGGCGCGGAGCGGCCCCTGTCGTTCCGCTGCGAGGGCCCCGGCCGCCATCGCGCGACGCTGCCCCCGGCGCTCGCAGCCGATGCACCGCCGGTCACGGTGAGCGTCGCCGTCGGCGGCGCGGTCGTCTCGCGGCGCGTCATGCCGCCGCTGCCCGCGGAGTGGCGCCCCTCGCCCCCGGACCTCGCCGGCCTGGGCGCGCAGGCGGCGGTCGCCGGGGGACGTCGCCTGCTCGGTCCGGACGACGTGGACCCGGTGCTCGACGCCCTCGCCCGAGACGCGGGCCGGCCCCTGGCGCCCTGGCTGCTCCTCGGCGCGCTGCTCCTCGCACTTCTGGACGCCGCCGCGTGGGCGGGCCTGGGCGCGCGGTTTCCCGGCCTCGCCCGCCCGTCGCCATTGCAGGCCGCCGAAGGATCGGGGTAGATGCGGGGCGTATGCTGAATCTGTATCTGGCGCCCCGCGGGTTCCGGGCGCCGATGCCCGCAGACACCGCGGTCACGGCCTTGACGGATTATCTGGTGCACGAGGGCATCGTGGGCGCGTTCGCCGACGGCGCCTACTCGCCCGGCAACGCCGTCACCCGCCTCTTCCACGCCGACGCCCTCGATTCGCACGTGCCCGCCGAGGTCACCTTCGACGCGCTGCGCATCGTGTCCGTGCCCCGCGCGCGGTTCCTGCCCGAACTGCGGCCGCCGGGCACGATCCGCGCTGCCTGCGGCGAGTGCGGGGATCAGCTCGCCTCGGACGAGATCGAGGAGTCCCTGGCGCGCCTGCGGTTCCTGCCACCCGAGCGCGTCAGCGTCACGTGCCCCGCCTGCCGGGCGGTCCTCGGGGTCCGGAACCTGGAGTTCGAGCACCCCGTCTCCTACGCGCGCTTCTGGATCTACATCGAGGGCGCCGGCCTCTCGCGCCTGAACCTCCACCTCGTCGAGCGCCTCGGGCGACTGCTCGGGCTCACGCTCGCGGTCGTGGTCGAGGTCCCCCAAGAGGCCGTCGAAGACTGGGTGCCGGCCCGCCGCGCGCTCAAGCGGCGCTGAGGCGGACCATGGCCGGACGTCGCATCCTGGGGATCGGCGTCGACGTGGTCGACGTGGCCCGGATCGCGCGGGCGCGGAACGGCCGCTCCGACGTCCTGGCCCACGTCTGCGCGCCCGAGGAGATGCCCGATCGGGACGACGACCACCGCGCCGCCTGCCTGTGGTCGGGCAAGGAGGCCGTGGCCAAGGCGCTGGGCACGGGGCTGTGGCAGGCCGGCATCGACTGGCTCGACATCCGGCTGGGGCGCGCGGGCGAGGTCATGCTCTACCGCGAGGCGGCACGCCTGTCGGCGGGGTCGGAGATCCACCTGGACTTCGCGCCCCACGGCGCGCTCCTGCTCGCGGTGGCGATCCGCTGGGCGGCGCCGACATGAAGCGCTGGCTCGCGCTGGTGACCGCCGCGCTCGGGCTCTTCGCCTGCGAGCCGGTGTCGGAGCCGCCGGCGCTCGACCCCGTGCCGCCGGTCTCGGACGCCAACCGCCTGCACCTGGCCGGGGACGAGGCGGCGACCCCGCTGTTCCGCCACCTGGCCGACCACTTCTCGGCGCGGCGGCCCGGCCCGCCCGTGGTCATCGAGTCTCCTCTGGGCGCGCGCGGCGCGTTGCGGGCCCTGGAGGATGCGGCCATCGATGCGGCCCTGATCGTCACGCCCCACGCCGGCGTCGCCGACGCGCCGGGCGGGCAGGGGATCCCCATCGCCGTGACCCGCGTCACGCTGGTGACCGGCGCGGCGTCGTCGTTCCGGCAGATCGCCCCGGACGCCCTGCAGGCGCTCCTGCGCGGCGACAGCCCGGTGGACGGCACCTCGCGCACGCTCCTGCTCGCCGGCGGCGACGACCCGGCGCAGCGGGCGTTGGCGCAGGTCTCGCCGGCCCTCGAAGCCGCCTTCGACGAGGCGGTGGCCACGCGGCGCTGGCCCGTGTTCTTCGAGGGGCAGGCCCTCCGGGACGCCGTGCGCCGCACACCGGGGGCGCTGGCCGTGACGGACACGGGCACGCTGCGGATGTTGGCCATGCCGCTCTGGCAGGTGCGCGTCACGCCGGCGCCGGGCTACGACGACCGCCTGGTTCTGCGGCTGGCCGTGCCCGGAAGCCCGCGCCCGCGGCTGCTCGAGTTCATCGAGTTCTTGCGGGGGCCCGAGGGTCAGGCGCTCATCGCTGACGTCGGGTACGCCCTGCCATGAAACCTGCGCCGCTCGCCCCGCCCTTCGCGCGCCGGATGGCGCCGCTGGCCCTGGTGGCCGGGGTGATCTTCGGCGCCGTGGTGCCCGCGGTCTACCAGACCTTCGCCTTGCGGGCCCGATCCGCCGAGGCCCGGGTGTGGGCGCAGGACGCCGCGGCCACGCTGGAGCGCCAGGCCCGCCTGCGACCCGCCCTCTGGCCCTACGACGTCCCGGCGCTGCTGGCCGCCACGGACGTCGTCGTGCGGTCGCCGGTCTTCGGTCGGGTGCGCGTGGACGCGCGGCGCGAGCGCGTCTTCGAGAGCGGCCCGGACCACCGGCCGGACGAGGTCTCCGGCTGGGCGCCCGTGCTGGCCACGGGGCACGTCGCCGGTCGGGTCGAGGTCCGGCTGGACGCCTCGGGCATCCGCGCCTCGGCCAAGCTCCTGTGGATCGCCGCCCTGCTCGGTGGCGTGCTGCTCGCGCTCGCGCTGTACTTCGTGCCCGTCGTCACGGTTCGTCGGGGGGACGCGCGCGACGCCGAGCTGTGGTCCGCCCTGGAGAACGCCAACGCCACGCTCGAGGCCCGCGTGGCCGAGCGCACCGCCGAGCTGAGCGCCCGCGAGGCCGAGCTGTCCGCCCTCGGCGCCCGCCTCGTGCAGGTGCAGGAAGAAGAGCGCGCCCGCATCAGCCGCGACCTGCACGACGAGCTCGGCCAGACGCTCACGGGGCTGCGCCTGCGCCTGACGACGCTCTCGTCCGTCCTGGGCGACACGCACCCGGGCAACGTGCACCTCGACGCCGCCCTCGGCGCGGTGGACGAGGGCGTGGAGCAGGTCCGCCACCTGGCCCACCGCATGCGGCCCGCCGCGCTGGACGGCCTGGGCCTCTCCGCGGCGCTGCGCGGTCACGCCGAGCAGTGGGCCGCCAACGCCGGCGTGCGCCTGGTCGAGGCCCTGGCCGACGCCGAGCCGCCGCCGGAGCACGCCGAGGTCTTCTTCCGCGTCGCGCAGGAGGCCCTCACGAACATCGCCCGCCACGCGGCCGCGCGCACGGTCACGCTGGTGCTCGGCCCCTTCGACGACGGCTGGCGCCTGGTGGTCGAGGACGACGGGCGCGGTCTGCCGCCGCCGGACCCCACGCGCCGCCGCGGCCTCGGTCTGGTGGGCGCCCGGGAGCGCGTCGAGCAGGCCGGCGGCTACCTGGATCTCGAGCCGGCGACCCCCTCCGGAGTGCGCGTGGTGGCGTGGCTCCCCGAACCCCCGTAATTTCGCGCATTGCGCGCCCGGCGTCGGACGTGCGGAGTCTGGAAGATGGAACCGAACATCCTGGGACAGAAAATCCGCGTGGTCCTGATCGAGGATCACACCATCGTGCGGCAGGGCATCGCCGCGCTCCTCTCCACGGCGCCGGACGTCGAGGTCGTGGGCGAGGCCGGGGACGGCCGCACCGGGCTCGAGGCCGTGGAGCGCCTGAAGCCGGACGTCGTGCTGTGCGACCTGGCGCTGCCCGGGCTCGGCGGGCTCGAGGTCATGCGCCAGATCAACGAGGCGCCCGAGGGCCAGCGACCGGCCTGCCTGGTGCTGAGCATGTACCACGACAGCATCTGGGTGCAGCGGGCGGTGGACGCCGGGGCGCGCGGCTACGTGCTCAAGGGCTCCGCGGTCAAAGACCTGGTGCTCGCGATCCGCATCGTGGCCTCGGGCGGGCAGTACCTCTCGCCCGGCGCCAAGCGGGCGGCGGAGACCGAAGAACTCTCGCCCCGCGAGCGCGAGGTCCTGACGCTCCTGGCCGAGGGCCACACCAGCAAGGAGATCGGCAGCATCCTGGGCATCAGCCCGCGCACCGCCGAGCACCACCGCGCCCGGGTCATGGAGAAGCTGCAAATCCATGACATTCCCGGCCTGACGCGTTATGCGATCCGCGTGGGGCTCGTGGATCAGAACCTGAAGTAGGACCGGGAACGCACATGGCCGAGGGGCAGCCCGCCTTCGAACGACGCATCGAGCTGTTCCGGGGCGTGTCGGAGCAGTTCTTCGCCGGGAGCGCTTGGCTCGCCGGCGCGACGGGCCTGCCCGGGGCCGTGGTGGCCGCGGCCGCCGGGCTGACGCTGCTCGTGATCGACCAGACGCGGGCGCGCTTCGAGACGCTCCTCGCGCGGCCCGTCGGCGTCCCGGACGCGGCCTACTCCGTGCCGGGCCCCATGGAGACGCTGGAGTGGTTCCGCGTGAACCCGCGCTTCCCGGAGCTGGTGTCGCAGTTCGATGCCGAGCTGATGGCCGCCGACTGGCGCACGCTCCAGGGGTACCATCGCGACCTGTACGACGTCCTCGTGTTCCAGGACCGCGCGCTCCTGGGGGCCTTCGCCGCCGAGGTCACGCGCCGCGACTACCGCACCATCGCCGTGCGTGCGCCCGAGGTCCGGGCGGCGTTGGCGAAGCTGGTGCACCGGCCCGAGCTCCAGAGCGCCCTGCGCGTGTGGTACGAGATGCTGACGGGGCAGGGGCCCGAGGCGGACGACGCCGCGGCGCGCGCCACGTTCGACGCCCACTGGCGCGGCATCCTCGAGGCGGCCATCGGAGCCGCGCCGTGACCCGGCTGCGAGGGCTCGGCCTCGCGCTGGCGCTCCTGACCGCTTGCGGGCCTTCACACCTGGAGCGCGCCAAGACGCACCACGCCGAAGGGCTGGCGGCCCTGCGGCGGGACGACGCCCCCGGCGCGCGCGGGCACTTCGAGGTCGCGCTCACCGAAGCCCGGGCGAGCGCCGTCGAGCGCGAAGAGACCGTGCCCCGTCAGGCGCGACTGATCGAGGGCAGCGCGCACCTGCGCCTCGACGACCGCGAGCACGCCCGCGAGACTCTGGGCGCGGCCCACGCCCTCGGCCCGGACCCCGACCACGCCTGGGTGCAGTCGGTCCTGGCCGCGGACGCGTGCGAGCTCCTGCGCGCCGCGGACGTCGCCCACGCCGAGGCGCTCTGCTGGGCGCACGTGCTGGAGATCACGCCCCCCGCCGCGGCGGACCTGCGCATTCGCGCGGCCACCGAGTACGGCAACGCGCTCGCCCGGCGGCTGCCCCACGCGGGCACGCTGCTGAGCTGGTCGGACCCGACTTTCCAGACGTTCGTGCGCGTCGCGCAGGCACAGCCGCTGGACGTCGAGGTCCTGTTCCTTTTGGCGCGAAGGCTGCCGCTGTTCTGCGCGGACCCGGCCTTTGCCGCCCGTCGCGCCGGCTATGCCGAGCTCCAGACGGACCTGCTGCGGGCGGCGCTGGCCCTGGACTGGTTTCGGTCGCCGCGCGCCCGCACCGAGGCCGCGGCCTACCTGAAAGAGCTCGCCGACCGCCCGCTCTGCGGCGGCTGAGCGGCCCTGCGCCTCAGCGTTTGTCGAGGATGGGCGCCGCGGGCGGCAGCGCCACGGGGGACGACGCCTCGAGCGCGAGCTCCAGGTGGAACCGCCGCTGCCCCGGCGTGCGCAGGCCGAGGCGGATGCACTGTTCCTCGCCCCAACCGCCGGCGTGCAACTCCAGACCGTTGAGTCCGGTCAGCGGCACCACGACGGGGATGTTGGCGTCCGCGCTCAGGTCCCAACGCTTCTGGATCGACTGACGGGCGTGCCCCACGACCTGATTCGTCAGCTCGCCGAGCGCGCCGCGGGCGTTCTCCGAGGCGAAGTGCTGGGGCAGATCGCCGCCCGTCAGCCCGGCCCGGCCCAGGATCGCCTGCGTGATCTCCAGGGCCGACTGGCCCTCGAAGTTCAACACGAGCAGGCCGCTGTAGTCGCCATGGAACGTCACGAAGCTGGCGATGTCGCCCGAGAGCCGCGGTCCGGGCACGTACTGCGCCGTCCCCGACATCTGAACGGTGAGACCCGAGGAGCGACGCACGATGTCGCAGATCGTGTCGCCGAAGATGCGGGCGAAATCGAGAATGGCGGAGCGGGCGCGGGCGCCGGTCGCATCCAGGAGCATTCGGTCGTGCCTCCAGGGGGTCGTTGAATCGTCCCCCTCAGCCATCGGTCAGTTCCCGCTTCAGAATGAGGTCCGCGGCGCGTACGTCCTCGAAGAGCCAGCGCGCGAGCAAGGCTTTGCGCCGCAACGGCGAGAGCGCGTCGGCGCCTTCTGGCGACGCGGCCGCCCGGGCCTCGCGCCGGCGGCGGAGAAGGTCGTACAGCACGATGCCCACGCTGACCGAGATGTTGAAGCTCTCCACGAAGCCGAACATCGGGATGCGAAACGTGGCGTCGCAAGCGGCGATGGTCTCGGGCAAGAGGCCGCTCTTCTCGTTGCCGAAGAGCACCACCACGGGGCGGTCCACCGGGATGTCCGCGAGCGTGGCCGTGCCCAGGGGCGCCGCGCCCCAGACCGCCATGCCCCGCGCGTCCGCGAAGGCGCGCAGGTCCGCGGGCCCGCGCAGCCGATGGATGCTCATCCAGCGGTCCGTCAGGCGCGTGATCTTCTTCGCGTCCACGGCGTCGCCGCCGTCGCGTCCCGCCTTCTCGTCGAGCGTGGGAAACGGGTTGAGGCTCTCGATCGCCGCCAGGTCCTGCAGCCCCAAGGCCTCGGCCGTGCGAATGCAGGCCGCGCCATTGTGGCTGTGGTGGAGATTCTCGACGGCCAGGGCGACGCCGGGCGTCCGCGCGTCGAGCACGGACTCCATCCGGGCGCGGCGCTCGGGCAGCACCAGGGGGGAAAGCGTCGCGATGACCGCGTCCGCCGTGAGGCGCCTTTCACCGACGGTGAGCCAGGCCGTTTCGGCCTCGACGGTTTCCACGCAAGAGAGTGAGGGGTATCCAGGAGCGGGCCGCATGACGCGGTCACTTTGGCATGGAAAGCACCGTCGAAGAAGCGCAGACTTCGCGCCGCTGAAAGTGAGGAATCCATGACAGCGAACACGCTTGGGGGCCCCCTCGAACGTCGGCCCGCACATCGTCGAATGGGTCCGCGAGATCGCGGCGATGACCCAGCCGAAGAACATCCACTGGTGTGATGGCAGCGAGGCCGAAGACCAGGCCATGCGCGCGCTGATCGTCGATTCGGGCGCCGCCGTGCGCCTGAACCCCGACAAGCGCCCCAACTCGATCCTGGTCCGCTCGGACGTCCGTGACGTCGCCCGCGTGGAGCAGCGCACCTTCATCTGCTCGCGCCGCGAGTCGGACGCCGGTCCCACCAACAACTGGATGGAACCGTCGGTGATGAAGGTCAAGCTGAAGGGCCTGTACAGCGGCTGCATGCGCGGCCGCACGCTGTACGTGGTGCCCTTCTGCATGGGCCCGCTCGGCTCGCCCATCGCGCAGTACGGCATCGAGATCTCCGACTCGCCTTATGTCGTGGCCAACATGCGGATCATGACCCGCATGGGCGCCAAGGTCTTCGACTTCATCGGGCAGGACGGCTTCTACGTGAAGTGTCTGCACTCGGTCGGTCACCCCCTCGCCGAGGGGGAAAAAGACGTGGCCTGGCCCTGCAACCCCGAGAACACGTACATCACGCACTTCCCGGAGGAGCGCACCATCATGAGCTTCGGCTCGGGCTACGGCGGCAACGCCCTGCTCGGGAAGAAGTGCTTCGCGCTCCGCATCGCCAGCGCCATGGCCGCCGAAGAAGGCTGGATGGCCGAGCACATGCTCATCCTGGGGGTCGAGGACCCCAAGGGCCGCAAGAACTACGTCACGGCGGCGTTCCCGAGCGCGTGCGGCAAGACCAACTTCGCCATGCTCATCCCCCCGGCCGCCCTGCGCGAGGCCGGCTGGAAGGTCACCTGCGTCGGTGACGACATCGCCTGGATCAAACCCGGACCGGACGGCCACCTGCGGGCCATCAACCCGGAGGCCGGCTTCTTCGGCGTGGCCCCCGGCACCAGCTACGACAGCAACCCCATGGCCATGGAGAGCTGCCGCAAGGACTGCATCTTCACCACCGTGGCGCTGACGGACGACGGCGACGTGTGGTGGGAGGGCATGAGCAAGGACCCGCCGGCGCACCTCGTCGACTGGACCGGCAAGGACTGGACGCCCGAGACCAAGGGCGCCGACGGCAAGCCCAAGGTGGCGGCCCACGCCAACGCGCGCTTCACGGCGCCGGCGGCCAACTGCCCCATCATCGACCCCGACTGGGAGAACCCCGCCGGCGTCGAGATCAGCGCCATGATCTTCGGCGGCCGCCGCGCGACGACCATGCCGCTGGTGTTCCAGGCCTTCGACTGGGTCCACGGTGTCTACATCGGCGCCACGGTCGGCTCCGAGATGACGGCCGCCGCCGCGGGCACCATCGGTCAGGTCCGCCGCGACCCGATGGCGATGCTGCCCTTCGTCGGGTACCACATGGCCGATTACTTCGGTCACTGGCTCAGCATGCGCCGCAACATCAAGTACCTGCCGCGCGTGTTCCACGTGAACTGGTTCCGCAAGGACGCCGACGGCAAGTTCCTGTGGCCGGGCTTCGGCGAGAACATGCGCGTGCTCAAGTGGGTCTTCGAGCGCTGCAACGGCGCCGCCACGGGCCGCGAGACCGCCATCGGCTGGATTCCCGAGTACACCAGCATCGACTGGAGCGGCATGGACTTCAGCCGCGACCAGTGGAACGCGGCGATGAACATCGACCGCGAGGAGTGGCACAAGGAGCTGGTGCTGCAGGACGAGCTGTTCTTCAAGCTCTACTCGCACCTGCCCAAGGAGCTCGTGTTCCAGCGCGAGCTGCTGCTGGCGCGGCTGTAAGGGCTGCCCGGACCGGTGCGCGAGCCCGTGCGCTCGCGCACCGGTCTCTTGATTCGCGCATGTCCTCGGCGGACGTAGCCGGGGGGGGCGAGTTCGCCCCGCTCCCACACGGCCGCGACCCCTGCTTGCGACCGCAGACGGCGCGTTTGTGAGCTTGCGGTCGGCCCGGAATTGTCGGTGAATACCTGCCGCAGGTGCGGAATCGACGGGTCATCGCAGTCCAGGGGAATTCGGGGTGAAGAGCACACATCGGTTCGTGTTGGGCCTGTTGGCCCTCGGCTGCGGCCCGCAGCCGGTTTTGACTGAGACGGTCGGTGCGGCCGACCGGGCAGGGGACCCCTGCGCCGAGGCGCGCGACCGCACGGTCCGCGAAGGCGCGAGCGTGAGCGCAAGCCTGGACGCGGGGCCGGTGAAGTGGGGGTCGGGCAGCGTGGCGGCGGCGCGTCTGGTCGAGGTCAAGCTCGGCTTTGACGCGTTGCAGAAGGACTTCGGCCAGATGGCCGAGCGCCTGTGCCGTGACCGGCCACACGTGAGTCAGGCGTACTACGAACGGCGGCGCGAGTGCCTCGATCGGTCGCAGGTCGCGCTGCGGGGCGTGACCACGCTGGCGGGCGGTGGCGCGGACCCGGACCCGAAGTCCGTGGCGATGGCGCTCGAGTCGAAGCTGGCGTTCCTGCGCGATGCGCTGACATGCGGCGGGGCGAGCCCGGCGGGTGAATCGGTGGCGACGCACGCAGCCGCCGCGGCCGCCGAGCCCGTTGGCATCACGGCGTGGCTGACCTGCGAGCAGCGCGGCGCGAACGGCGCATACACGCCAGTTGCCGACTGCGGGCGCACGCCGCTGACCGCGGGCGACCGCGTGCGCCTGACCTATCGCACGGAGGCAGCGGCGCACGTGTACCTGACGAGCCGCAACGACCACGGGCAGTTTCAGATGATTTTCCCCGCACCGGGGGAGGACGCCCGCGTCGCGCCGGGGGCCGAGGTTCAGTTCCCGCCCGGCGGGGCCTGGATGGAGCTCGACGAGGTCGCGGGCGTGACGGAGCTCCTGCAGGTCGCCGCCTTCGCCATCCCGATGCCGGCCCTGGAGGCGCAGCGCGGTCGCGACGTGCCGGCCGGGGGGACGGACCCGGGTGTGCTCGCGGCCACCGTGGCCGTCGAGCCGGTGCTGACGCGCGGGTGGCGGCTGCCCGGCGGCGACGCGAAAGCGAAGAACACGGCAAGGGGCGCCATCGAACTCAGGGTAATCCACCGATGAAAACGCGCTGGCTGTCGCTGCTGTTCGTGCTGTTGCTCCTCGCGCCCGCGACCGCACTCGCCGGCGGTCGCAAGGCGTTGGTGATCGGCAACGCCGCGTATTCGGGCGCGCCGCTGAAGAACCCTGTGAATGACGCCCGCTCGCTGGAGAAGGCCCTGGTGGCGATCGGGTTTGCCGTGTCGCGACAAGAGGATCTGAAGAAGAAGGACCTGCGGAAGGCCGTGAACGCCTTCGTCGACAGTCTCGGCGCGGACGACACGGCGCTGGTTTTCTACGCGGGGCACGGTATTGAAATGAAAGGCGAGAACTACCTGCTGCCGGTGGACTTCGAGGCAGACAACGAGGACGACGCCGCCGAGGACGCCTACCGGATGCAGACGCTGCTCGACCGCCTGTCGAGCCGACCGGCGGCGGTCAACATCATCATCCTGGACGCCTGCCGCAACGACCCATTCAGCCGCAAGTGGAGTCGCAGCGCCGGCGGCCGGGGCTTCAGAATCGTCGATGTGTCCGCGGGCAGCTTCGTGGCCTTCTCGGCGGCGCCGGGGCAGACGGCCGCCGACGCGGGCGGGGGCGCGAACAGTCCATTCACTTCATCCCTGGTCAAACATCTCGCGACGCCCGAATTGGACATCAACGACGTGCTCCGCAAAGTCCGGGCGGACGTGCTGTCCGCGACGGGGCAGAAGCAGAACCCGTGGTCGATGGACAACCTGACCGGCGGGTTCCGGTTCGTGTCGGCGGCGGTGGGCGGCACCACGCCGCCAGTCCCGGGCGGCGGCGTCGAATCGACGGACCTGCCGCCGGGCACTCGGGACACGGCGGAGACGCTCCGGGAGGAGTCGCGGCGCGAAGAAGAGGCGCGCAAGCAGTGGGGCGAGTGGCGGAAGAAGATGAAAGCCGCCTTCGACGAAGCCGTGGCCCAGGAGCGCAAGGACCTCGCCGCGGAGACGAAGGCGCGGTGGTTCGAGTCGTTCCTGACGGACTACGCGCGGGACGATCCGACGAGTGCGGACGACGAGCGGCTGCGGGCGGACGCGAAGGGCCGGGCCGAGAAGTGGCGGGGCGAAGTCGCGGCCGCGCCAGCCGCGCCGCCGAGCGCGCTGTCTCGGGGCGGCCTCACGTGGGTGCGGTTCCCGGGCGGGACGTTTGAGATGGGCGGCGACAACGGCGAGCCAGATGAGAGACCGGTCCACGCCGTGACTGTGCGGTCGTTCGAACTGACGCGGACGGAGGTCACGAACGCACAGTATCAGGCGTGTGTCGACGCGGGGGCGTGCAGTGAGCCGCACTTCGAAGACGGTACATGCTACGGCTGGAATGGCTCGTTCTGGATGGCGCGCGCCATTGGCCCTGCGTTTCGCGCCCCCAACATGCCGGTCGTCTGTGTCGATTGGGACCAGGCGCAGGTGTTCGCGCGTTGGGCCGGCGGCCGCCTTCCCACCGAGGCCGAGTGGGAGTACGCCGCGCGCGATGGCGGCAAAGAGATCGAGTACCCGTGGGGCAACGCGACGGCATCTTGCCGGCGCGCCGTGATGGACGACGGATGCGGCACGCGCGCAACGGCCGAGGTGTGCAGCAAGAACGAGTTCGCGCGCCTCTGCGACATGGCGGGCAATGTTTGGGAGTGGGTCGAGGACGCGCACCAGAACGGCTACTCGGGTGCGCCGACGGACGGCTCCGCTCGTGTCGCACCCGGCGGCTCGGCCCGAGTCTATCGCGGGGGCTCGTGGAGCGGACCAGCCGACCCTTTGCGGGCCCGAAATCGCAGCCGCGGCCACCCAGGCTATCGCGATGCCCGCCTCGGCTTCCGCGTCGCCAGGTAACCCGTCGGCCACCGGACCCTTCACGCCCTCATCCCTCGCGCGCCCGCAGGCCTACCGCCGTGCGATGACCCGTTCGAGCGCCGCGGCGTCCACCAGATCCCGAGGCCGTCCGCTGGCCCGCTTGTTCCGGAGCAGCACCTCCGGGGACGGCAAGGCCACCTCCAGGTCGTCGAAGACGGCGTGCGTTCGAGTCGCCCAGGCCTCGTCGAACTCGACCCCGTCGATGCTTGTCACGAGGTCGATCCGGTTGGGGGCGACGCCGATCTGGTAGATCGCCCCGGGCTCGGCGAAGTCGGCGGGCGAGATGCCCGTCAACGGGGCGCCGTAGCTGACGAGCGCTCGAAACACACGGGCTGCATTGTCAGGGCTCGGGCGGACCCACAGGTCCAGGTCCTTGGTGTACCTGGGCTCGGTGTACCGCATCACCGCATAGCCGCCGATCAACAGGAACTCCGCCCCCTCGGCGGACAAGGCCGCCAACATGTCGCTGAAGTCGGGGTTGATCGACATGTTCCCCTCTGTGTGCCGCGTGTTCGAGCACCATGTCCCACGCCGCAGAGAAGATGGCCGTCGGCCCCTGCGCCTGCCAGAAGTCGAAGTCGAAGTCCCGGTCGGCCGCCCCGTCGCCGGGCGGCTGGCGTCCGAGTCTCTCCATCGTGACGCGTTCGCGGCGGGCCGCCGCGCGCTCGGCAAAGGTCGACATCCCTCGATTGTCCGCGGGGCCGGGGGCGCAGTCAACCGGCGCTGGCCAAACCGGCCGCGGGACCACCTGCTTCCCGCCCTGCCGTTGTCACCACCGGCGCCGAGGGTCTACTCTCGGCGCCGATGTCGACCCCACGCCGCGCTCGAAACGTCGCCACCCGACCGTGGCTCCCCGCGCTCCTGCCGCTGCTCCTCGCCTGTGAGGACTCGGGAGGGGGCAGCGGCACGCAGGGCGCAGGCGGTGCGGCCGCCGACGCCGGCTCGGGTGGCGCGGCCGCGGCCCCGAATCCCGACGCCCCCCGCGTTCGGTCCGTCGTGCCCGACCGCTCGCCGCTCGCCGGCGGCGTCACGGTGCGGATCGAAGGCGCCCGCCTCGACGCCGTGACCGAGGTGCGCTTCGGCGAGAGAGCCGGCGAGATCACGGCGCATACGGACACCGCGCTCGAGGTGAAGGTCCCCGCGGCCGAAGGCGGCGGGGCCGTGGCGCTGACGCTGATCGCACCGTCGGGGATGTCGGCGTGGCCGGGCTTCCGCTACTACGGCATCGCCGCGAGCGCGCTGCGTTTCGTCGAGGTGCCGGACGCCGCGGACGCCGTGACCGGCGACGCGCTGTACGCGCTCCGGACGTCCCTGGCGCCGCGGGTGGTCGTGGGGGGCGCGGGCGCGCTGACGGTCATGGAGCCCGGCGCGGGCGGCCGCCTGACCGTGAAGGGGGCCGGCGAGGCGCCGCCGAGCGTGCGGGCCGCGTGCGTGGCCGACTTCGACGCGGACGGCG
>CAINDO010000356.1 GCA_903847385.1 uncultured Myxococcales bacterium | reverse complement strand
GCGCACGGCCAGCGCCGGCAGGTGCTCCGACGCGCGCTTGCGTTTGTCGGCCTCGGCGTCCGGGCGGGCGACGAAGTCCTGGTAGAACCGCACCGCGCGGCAGGCGGCGTCGGCCGTGTCCAGGCGCTCGGCGGCCCGGCCGGCGCCATACAGCGCCAGGGTGCGCAGCGAGTGGTCGGCGCTCAGGCGGGTCAGCGCCTGCTCGAACTGGGCGAGCGCCAGCGCCGGCTCGCTGGACTGGCTGAACTGCACGGCGCGCTCGTACTCGGCCTCGCCGGGGGCGGGCGCCGGCGCCGGCTTCGGGGGCGGCGCGGCGTGCACCGGCCTCACCGCGAACAGGCACGCCGCGGCGAGCGCCACCCGAACGGCCCGCTTCACAGCGTCCTCACGGGGCGGAAGCCCAGGTAGCGGTCGCGCACGGCGGCGTCGAAGTAGCTGCGCGTGGCCGCCCGGCACTTCCAGGGGGCGCTGCCGGCGCCACCCCCGCGGACGAGCCGGTCGGTCGCCGCCGGGGCGCCGATGGGATCGGTCCGGTCGCCGCCGGGGTACTCGCCGAAGCCATCCTGGGTCATCTCCCACACGTTGCCGTGGACGTCGTACAGGCCCCAGGCGTTGGCTTCGCGGCCGGCCACGGGCCGGGGGGCGTCGTCCGGGGTGTTCTGGCAGTACCAGCCCGCCTGGTCGAGGTTGGCGTCCGCGCCGCACTGGTGGACGCCGTAGAGGCAGTCGCCGGTATGGTAGGCCGTCGCGCTGCCGGCGCGCGCGAAGTACTCCCACTCCGCCTCCGTCGGCAGGCGGTAGCCCCGGCAGTCCAGCCCCCGAAAGGCGCCCTGGGCGTCGTAGCAGTGGGGCAGGCCGGCGGCCTCGGAGGCGGCGTTGCACCAGGCCTTCATGTCGGCGAAGGACACGGACTCCACGGGGCAGGTGGCGCCGCAGTTTCCCCAGGCCGCCGGCCGGGACTGCATCACGGCGGTCCACTCGGCCTGCGTGACCTCGGTGGTCTTCACGGCCAGGGTGCGCGTGAGCGTGACGCGGTGGCGCACCTCGCCGACCTCGCGGCCGGCCTCGTCCTCGGGGCTGCCCATCTGGAACTGCCCCGGGGCCACGCGCACGTAACCCTCAGGCAGGGCCTCACAGGGGCCCCAGTCGCCCCAGACCGCCCCCTGGCAGGTCCGCACCTGGTCGCCGCCCGCGCAGGCGCGGTGTTCGCGCGTGGCGTTCCTGCAGACCTCGGGCGCGGCCGCGTCCGGCGGGGTGCCACCGGCCCCTCCGGCGGCCGCGTCGGCGGGGGCTCCGCCCGTGTTCCGGGCGTCCGGCGTCGCCGTCTGCGCGTCCGCCGCCCCGCCCGCGCCCAGGTCCGGTCGGTTCGCGACACCGCCCGTCGCGTCGGCGAGCATCCCGCCCGGGCCGGCGGCGTCCGGACGCGGCGCCTCCCCCCCGATGGGTCCGCGGTCGCCCTCGGGCGCGCGAGCGTCCCCAGGGGCACCGCCTTGGGCGTCCGTGGTTTGGGGGCGGGCGTCCGTCCCGGCGGCGGCGTCACCCCCGGCGAAGGGCGGCACGGCGGGGCACCCCCCCAGCGCGAGCGCCACGCTCAGGACGACGGGATGGCGGTGTGCGGCCACGATCGCCCCGGGCCTCATGCGTCGCCGAGCGCCTCGGCCACGGCCGAGAGCAACGCGGCCGTGGAGAACGGCGTGCGCAGGTACTTCTCGGTGGGCAGCGTGTCCGAGGGTGTCAGGCCGCGCGAGGTCAGCAGCACGGGGATCTCGATCTGCGCCTGCCGCAGCACCGTCAGCAGCGCGTCGCCGCGCAGGCCCGCCGCGTCCGCGTCCGCGAGCAGCAGGCGGTAGGCGCCGGGGTTGCCCAGCACGGCGTCCAGGGCCGCCCGGGCGTTGCCCACGGCCTCGACGACGTACCCCTCGCGGTCGAGCACGCGGGCGATCAGGTCGGCGAGCTCGGGATCGGAGTGGGCCAGAATGACCCGGGCGACCTGATCCACGGCCTGAATGGGCAGGACCAGCCGGAACGCCGCGCCTTTGCCCGTGTTCCAGCCCTCGAGCCGGCCGCCGGCGTCCGTCAGGATGCCCGCCGAGGTGGAGAGGCCCAGGCCCGTGCCCTGCCCCGCCGGCTTGGTGGTGTAAAAGGCCTCGAACAGCCGCGGGAAGACCTCGGGCGGCACGCCGGGGCCCGTGTCCTCGACCACGATCTCGGCGGCCTCGCCCGCGGGGAAGCTGCCGCGGCCGAATCGCACGTCACCCTGCGGAGCGGGGACGGCGACGCCGAGTCGAACGTGAACGTGCCCGGCCTCGGTGCCCATGGCGTCCCGGGCGTTGGCGGCCAGGTTCAGCAGCACCTGGACGATGCGGTCCTCCTGAACGAGCGCGCGGAAGACCTGATCGCCGGGCAGGACCTCGAGCGTGACGCGCTTGGGCAGCAGCGCCCGCAACAGCTCGGTGCTGCGCACGAGCACGGCGCGGAGGTCGACCCGCACGGGCGGGCCCTCCTCGCGGCGCACGAAGTCCAGCATGCGCCGCACCATGCGGGCGGCCTGGGCGCCGGCCCGGTCGATGCGCTCGCAGCCCATGCGCACGCGGTCGGCGTTGGTGTTCTGCGCGGCGATGCCCGTCGAGGTGGCCAGGATGGCCGCGAGCAGGTTGTTCAGGTCGTGGGCGAGGCCGCCGACGAACTGCCCCACGGCCTCCATCTTCTGGGCCTGCGCCAGCTCGACCTCGAGCCGGCGGCGCTGCGCCTCGGCGGCGATCCGCTCGCTGTTGTCCCGGGTCAGGCAGATGATCCCGCCATCCTGGTGGATGGTGAGGCTGACCTCCTGCATGATCGTGCTGCCGTCCAGCCGGAGACCGGCGGCGTTGCCGCGCCAGCGCGCCCCGGGGCCCGTCAGCGCCGGGAAGACCTCGGCCACGAAGCGCTCGCGCTCCGCGTCGCTGTACAGGATGCTCCACGGCCGCCCGGCGACCTGGGTGAGCTCCTCGAAGCCGAACATGCGCAGATGCGCGGGGTTCATGAAGGTGAAGTTGCCGGCGGCGTCCGTCAGGGCGATCCCGTCCTGCGTGGCCTCGATGGCCTGCGAGAGCGCCTCGAGCTGTGCCTGGGTGGCCGCGCGAGCGTCCGTCACGTCCAGCAGGGTGATCGCGACCATCTCGCCGCCGGACACGGGGTCGACGCCGCGTGCCGCGCGCCAGGCCGCCACCCGCAGCCCCGCCCGGGTGAGCACGTGGTCCTCGCCCCAGGCCGTGCCCGCCTGGGCGATCTGCCCCCGCACCCGCGCCGGGGCCTCGGCCTCGACGAAGAGGGCGTCCAGGGAGCCGACCTCGGCCAGGGCCGCGCGCGCCGCCGGGTTGGCCATGAGCAGCGTGCCGTCGGGGAACGAGTACAGGATCATCGGCGCGGGATCGTGGCGCAGGGCCTCGACGGCGCGCTGGGTGTCCGGCGCCTCCGGCGTGCGGGGCTCGGCCTCGATCAGCATGGCCCGCGCGCCCGTCGCCGTCCGCACCGCGGAGAACATGCAGTGCACCGCCGTGGGGTGGCCGCCGGGGTAGAGCGTCCACTGCTCCCCGATCTCCTCGCCCCGCAGCAGCGCCGCCCAGTTGTCGGCGAGCCGCGCGGAGGCGGCCGGCGTGAGCGCCCCCAGGGGCCGCTGGACCAGGGCCTCGAGCGACTCGGCGCGCCACAGCAGAAGGGCCGATGGCGACGCCGCCTCGATGCGGTGCGCGTCGAGGTCGTAGACCCACACCGGCCGTCGGAACGCCGACAGCATTTCGGGGGTTGGGGCGGGGGGAAGCGTCGCGGGCACTCGCCGGCCATCCTATCAGACGATCCCGGCGATTGTGCCCGGTCGGATGACCCTGATGGGCGAATCAATGACCGTGGTGGAAGTGCTCGAAGAGCATCCGGACGTCCTGATAGTCGCCCCGGGCGCGGGGGATCTCCCCGAACATGGCCGGCCGGTACGCCCGGCGCATGGCCCTCGCGCGCTTCTCGTCCGGTGTCATGCGCCGAGACTTCTCGACCATGGCCGGATCGATGTCTTCCAGGCCGAAGTTCTTGCACTGCCGGGGCAGCACGCCGGGCGGCACCCAGTCGGCCTCGCCCACGTTCACCCAGGTGGGGTTGGTGATGGCGAAGGGCCGCCACACCTGCCCCGGGCCGGGCTCCAGATCGCCGAAGGTGCTGGCGCCGAAGCCGAAGGCGCTGCCGATGGAGCTCAGCGCGTCGTCCACCTGAACGGGGGGGATGTCGATGGGGGGCACGACGGGGAAGAGGTTGTCGTCGCCCTCGACCTCGGCCACGAACCAGGTGTCGCGACCGACGGGGAGCTTCACGGTGTGGGTGAACCTGCCGTCCACCAGCTTGACCTCGAAGCGCTCCGCGGCCTTGCCGTTGGCCCAGATGACGCCGCGCTTCACGTCCACCCAGGGCGCGGCCTGGACCTTGAGCGTGACCTCGACCTCGCCCTCGGCGCGCTGCAGCTCTTCGCCGATGGGCTTGCCGTCGACGAACATCTCCAGGAACGGCCCGTTCGTCAGCGTGATCGCGTGGTTCTTGAACGCGTCGACGACCGCCTCCGGCCCGACGTCGCGGGGGCGGTCCGTGCCCGTGCGCATGTAGGTCCGCGGGAAACCGACGTCGTGGGCGTCGTGGGAGTCCGAGTTGGCGGTGCCGACATAGCGGTGGCCCATGTTCAGCAGGTTGAACCAGTCGTCCACGGCGCCCGGGAAGGCGATGTCGCCGTCTTCACACAGCACGGTGCCCGGCGTCTCGGGCAGACCGGCGAGGGCCTCCGCGGGGATGTTCAGGCCCTCGAGGCTCTCCGGGCGGGTGACGCTGTGGACCTGGCCGATGACGCCGCCGTTCATGATCTCGATGGCGTCGAAGCCGAAGCTGAAGGTGCTCTCGCCCATGTCGTCGAAGAACGGCCGCCCCGTGGGGTGCACCAGGTTGCCGAAGTCGGCGCCGCCGACCTTGTCGATGGTCGCGGTCACGGCGTTGAAGTCGTATTGCTCGAAGTAACCGAGCAGCGAGTCGCGGGGGTGGTTGACCTGCACGATGGTCTTGTCCGGCCCGAGCTCACCCTGGCCGCGGATGGCGGCGAAGACCTCGTCCGGCGTCTTCAGCGACCACTCCATCGCGCCCTTGGTCACGCGGCCGACCTCGCGCTTGAGCGGGAAGCCGTTGAAGTGCCCGCTCTCCAGCGTCGTCATCTCCAGGCCGACGAGCGAGGTGGCGAACTCGGACAGGCCGAGCCGGTCGATGGTGGGCTGGTAGTCGGTGATGAAGTTGTGGTCCGTCGCCACGAGCACCTCGAGGCCCGCCGCCGCCGAGCCGGCCACGCGCTCCTCGAGCGAGAGGTCGGAGTCGAGCGAGGGGTCCGCGTGCATGTGGAAGTCACCGGAGACGTACCCGCCGGTGTCCACGACCCGCTTCAAGGCCGCGGTGACCTGCGCCGGCTCGCCCACGGTCGGGGTGATGCGGCGCTTCTCGACCGTGTACTCCAGGCCGCGCGAGATCCAGACCTCGTAGTTGGCATCGGGGGGCACGGTCAGCGTGGCGTTGCCGTCGATGCCGGCGAACGCGAACGTCTCCAGGTACTCCAGCGTCGACGGATCGGCCGCGTCGTCCTTGTCCAGGTCCTGGTGACGCCAGCGCTGGCCCGCCGCCAGGTCGAAGAGGAACCGACGCGGCTCCTCGCCGGCGTGTTTGGCGTCGTACCGGGCCACGACGGAGACCTTGGCGGGCAGCGGATTGCCGCCCTCGTCCGTGACGTGCACGGCCAGGCGCGCCGGGGTGGGGCAGGAGAGCCGGACCACGTTGCCGCCGTCCCCCAGGGAGAAGCGCACGGGTTTGGACATCATCGGGTCGTGGTCGACCCGGGCCTCGTACTCGCCCGGGGGCATGCGCCCGCGGAAGCGGCCCTCGGCGTCCGTGAAGAACTGGTTCACGGGCCGGCCCTGGGCGTAGACGATGACCGAGGCCTTCTCGAGGGGAGAGCCGAGCAGCGCGTCCGTGACGACGCCCTGCAGCTCCTCGGTCTCGACGCCCCGCAGCGCGTAGACCGTGTTCATGATGCTGGCGGCGTCGCCGTCGCCGATCACGAAGTAGTTCGTGATGGTGAACGACTCGCCCTTGGGCAGCGGGTTGGGCGCCTGGCCGTAGAACACGGCGGTGAACGCCGAGGCCAGGAACGGGATCAGCATCGAGTCGTCGTCCGTCTCGACGCCGTAGGCCTCGGTGTAGCGGTTGACGACGCCGGCGTCCGTCTCCTGCATCTGCGTGTCGACGTAGCTGGGCACGGCCGGATCGGGCAGGGCGAAGAAGCCGTACGAGATGCCCGTCTCGCTCGTGGAGATGAGGCCCGGCGTGACCAGGCCGGGCAGGGCGGGGAAACCCAGGCCCTTCTCCGTGGCGGTGGCGTAGTTGTCCTCGAGCTGCCAGCGCACGCCGTAGCCGGCGCCGGGCACGAAGACCTTGTTGCCCGCGCCGAACAGCAGCACGAACCCCATGGGCACGTGGAAGTCGTCCCCCAGGCTCAGCAGGCTGTTGAGGATGCCGGCGATCTTCGGCCAGGGCATCTCCAGATCGCCCTCGGTCTCGTTGATGATCGTCGAGCGCATGCGCACGTACCGCTCGTTGGGCGGCAGCTCGTAGCGCATCTCGTAGCCGATGTTGGGCGCGCCGTCCCCGCGGGCGGGGTTGAGCAACGTGAGCAGGCCGCCGTCCGGCTGCTCGTGCGAGTTGGTCACGGCCTGGTTCAGCGTGCGGGTCATGGAGAGGAAGTCGCCGCCGTGGCCCTTGACCACGATGCTGGCCATCTCGCCGTCCGTGCCGTCGTTCTCGACCTCGACGGTCTCGGGTACGAGGGCCTGCACGAAGAACACCGGGAACATCTCACCGAAGAGGTCGATGCCGCGGCCGCCCGCCTGATCGCCGGGGGCCTGGGGGCGGCGCAGATCGGCGTCGATCAGGCTGCCGCCGTACACGCCGAAGCCCCGCGAGAAGCCGGGGCCCTGGATGACCACACGCACCAGGTCGTTCTCGAGCAGATAGTCGCCCACCTCGCCCAGGGCGTTGGGGCCGCCCACGAGCTCCTCGCGCAGGGCCACCTGGCGGGCGCTGGCGCGCACGCTGCTCTCGTCACAGGCGCTGCCCAGCACGGCCAGGGCGAGCGCCGACGTCAGCCGAAGCCCGCGCATGGCTCAGAACACCCCCTGGAAGAGCAGGTCCAGCCGGTCGTTGGCCAGCTTGACCGCCTCGTCTTCCAGGATGATGTGGTAGTTGACCTTGATGGTCAGGGGCTCGTCGGGCACGGCCCAGCTCAGGCCGAGCGTGTGGACCTTGATCTCGTCCTGGTCGAGGCGCTCCGCGGTGATGGGGTCCTCGACCTGCACGTCCGCCGTGGGGTCGAACTGCGCGTAGCGGTAGCCCGGCGTGAGGCCGAAGGGGGCGTCGTAGGCGAGCTGCACGTGGAAACCCTGCGCGACCACGTCCGGCTCGCCGTCCACGTCCTGCGGGGTGGTCGTGCGCTGCATGAACTGGCCCAGCAGGTGGGCGCCGAACAGGTTCACCTGCAGGTCCGCCGCGATGCTGCTGCGCGTCTCGTTGAGGCGGTCGGGGGCCTCGCCCGAGGTGACCTTGTTGGCGTTGTAGGCGAAGCCGAGGGTGACCATCTTGGCCCACAGGACCTCGAGGCGGCCCGTGTACGACAACGACTCGTTGTCGTTGAGCGGGTGCGAGGCGCTGTTGCCGTTGGTCACGGCCAGGGCGTAGGTCAGGCCGATGCCGTCTTCCATGAAGTAGATGGGATCGCTCGAGAGGAGCAGACCCACCTCGCGGTCGAGGCTCAGGCCGTCGAGGTTGAAGCCCTCGACACCCTTCACGCCGCGGCTCTCGACGCCCTGATCGACGAAGACCAGGTCCGGCGTGGAGATCAGCTCCTCGGCGTCGAAGGGGACCTCGAACTGACCCGCCGTGGCCTTGAAACCCGTGCAGGGTTTCCACTCGGCGAAGGCGTCCCGCAGGCGGACCTCGACGGTGCCTTTGGACGTGTTCAGGTCGTCGCGGCGGTCGACGGCGCCGTCCACGCTGATGACGGCGCGGGTGTGGTTCTTCGTGACCTCGAGCCCCAGGCGGGCGTTGGCCATCTGGAAGCCGTCGTTCTGGCCGACGAAGTCCGTGTCCTTGTCGTCGTCGAACACGTTGGAGAACAGGGTGCGCACGTAGCCGAAGGGCTTGAATCGGGCCTCGGCCGCGGCGGCCGCGGGCGCCGCCGGGGCGGCCACGGGGGCGGGCTCCAGAGGCGCCGGCGTGGCCACGGGCGCGGGGGCCGCGATGG
>CAINDO010000355.1 GCA_903847385.1 uncultured Myxococcales bacterium | reverse complement strand
GCATCGCGGCGCGGTGCCGGGCGTCCGGCGTCGGGTGCCTTCGACCCCGGCGCACGACCGCTCGCCCCCGCGAGGCCCGCGTCCGGCAGGGCGTTCGAGCGCGCCGGCCCCGGCCGCGCGGGGGCGTCGTCCGTGTCGTCGTCGTCGCGGTTCGCGCCGCAGGCCGCGAGCAGCAGCGGCAGGGAGATGCACAGCGCCGGGCGCGAGAGACGAGCGGGTTTCCTGGGCATACGGATGCAACTCCTCGAGGCGACTGCGCGGCGCGTCGCCGGACGGAAGCCCCGGCTGGGGCGTGTTCGGGGGGCGAAATTTCGGGCCGGGCTTCGGCGCCGGCAGAACCCCTTGTGCACAGAGCGTACCAATCCCGTGGGGCCGCGCCGTGTGGTCCGCAGCGCGCCCGGCGACCGCCCGAACGACTCCGCAAACTTTGCATATCTGGCACACTCTTTTCACGGCGCTCGCGGACCGCCGCCTCGTGGTCGACCCCCGAACGTGCTACCGTCCGCCCGCTCGAGATGCGACGCTTCCTGCACAGTCGATGGTTCCTGCTCCTGCTGCTCACGCTGGTGGTCGGCGGCGCCGTGATCGGCCTGCGGGCACGGGGTCCGGTCGTTCGGGTGGTCCCCGCGGTCACCCGGGACCTGGAGCAGCACCTGGTGGCGAGCGGCCGCGTCTGGGTGCCGGAGCGGGTGACCATCGCCGCCCGCGCGGCCGGCCTCGTGGTCGCCGTGGGGGCCGTCGCCGGCCAGCGCGTGGCCGCGGGTGAGCTCCTGGTGCAGCTCGACGACGCCGAGGCCCGCAACGCCGTCCGCCAGGCCGAGACGACCGTCGCCCAGGCCGAGGCCCGCGTCGCGCAGTTGCGCCGCGTGGGCAGCATCGTGGCCACCGAGGCGCTCAAGCAGGCCCAGACGCAGCTCGAACACGCCCAGGCCGATCTGGAGAGCACCACGAAGCTGATGGCCACCCGCGCGGTGGCGACGGACACGCTGGACGACGCCCGCCGCGCGGTGGAGATCGCCCAGGCGGGCCGGAACGTCGCGCTGGCGCAGCAGCTCGCCGCCACGCCGGCGGGGGCGGACTCCCGTGTGGTGCTCACGGCGCAGCTCCAGGCCGAGGCGCAGCTCGAGGGCGCCCGCCTGCGGCTCGAGCAGCGACGCCTCCTGGCGCCGGGGCCGGGCGTCGTGCTCACCCGCGCCGTGGAGCGCGGAGACACGGTGAGCCCCGGGCAGGCGCTCCTCACGCTGGCCATGGACGCCGCGCCGCAGCTCGCCTTCCAGCCGGACGAGCGCAACCTGGCCCTGCTCTCCCTCGGCCAGAAGGCCGTCGCCTCGGCCGATGCCTGGCCGCAGACCCGCTTCGACGCCGAGCTGAGTTACATCGCGCCCGCCGTGGACCCGCAGCGGGGCAGCATCGAGGTCCGCCTGAGCGTGCCGAACCCGCCGGCGTTCCTGCGCCCGGACATGACCGTCTCCGTGGATCTGACCGTCGCGCGCAAGGCCCAGGTGCTCACGCTGCCCGCGGAGGCCGTGCGCGACGCCCGCACCGCCCCGCCGTATGTCCTCGTCGCCGTCGACGGCCGGGTCGCGCGTCGGCCCGTGGAGCTCGGCATCCGCGGCGAGGGCGCGGTGGAGGTCACCTCGGGCCTGACCGCCGGCGATGCGGTGATCGTGCCGCGCGGCGAGACCCTCGCGCCGGGGCAGCGCGTGCGCCCGGAGTCGGACTGACATGCGCTTCGAGTGGTTCATGGCCCTGCGCTACCTGCGAGACGCGCGCGGCCAGACCGCGCTGATCCTCTCGGCGGTGTCCGTGGGCGTGGCGGTGATCGTGTTCCTGTCCGCGCTCATCAACGGGCTGCAGGCCTCGCTCATCGACAAGACGCTCGGCTCGCAGGCCCACGTGACGCTCCGGGTGCCCAAGGAGCGCCCGCGCGCCCTCGTCGACGCGACCGAGCAGACCGCCATCGCCCGCGAGGTTCAGGTGGCGCCGGAGCGCCTGCGGTCCGTGGACCAGTGGCCCGAGGTCGCCGCCGAGGTGGCGCGCCTCGCCGGCGTGACGCATGTGTCGCCCGTGGTGACCGGCGCCGGCTTCGGCCTGCGGTCGGACGCCCAGCGGCCCGTCGTCGTGCGCGGGGTGGAGCCCGAGCGGTTCCTGGGGGTGATCGACGTCCGTCGCCGCCTCGTCGAGGGCCGCTACGACCTGGGCGGCGGCTCCGTGAACATCGGGGCCACGCTGGCCGCCGATCTGGGCCTCGGGGTGGGGGACAAACTCCGCCTGCGCACGGCCGAGGGCGTCGAGGACCTCGTCGTCGTGTCCGGTGTGTTCGCGCTGGGCAACCAGGCCGTCGACCGCACGTGGGTGCTGACCTCGCTGCGACACGCGCAGTCGCTCTTCGGCCTGTCCGGCGGCGTCACCGCGCTCGAGGTCAAGGTCGCCGATGTCTTCGACGCCGAGCGCGTGGCCACGGCCGCGCGAGATCTCACGGGCCTCGAGGCCGACAGTTGGATGACGGTGAACGCAGAGCTCCTGGTCGGTCTGTCCGCGCAGAGCAGCTCCAAGTCCATGATCCAGTTCTTCGTGGTGCTGGCCGTGGCGCTGGGAATCGCCAGCGTTCTGATCGTTTCGGTGGTTCAGAAGTCGAAAGAAATCGGCATCTTGCGGGCGTTCGGCACCCCGGCCGCGCGCATCCGGCGGGTGTTCCTGATCGAGGGTGGCGTCCTCGGTCTGATCGGTTCGTTCCTGGGCTCCGGGCTCGGCACGCTGCTCGCGCGTCTGTTCGAGAGCGTGGCCCGCGGGCCGGACGGCGCCCCCAAGTTCCCCGTGCAGCTCGACGCGAAGCTCTATCTGTCGGCTTCGCTGCTGGCCATCGGCGTCGGCCTGGCGGCGGCCTGGGTGCCCGCGCGTCGCGCCGCCCGGCTCGACCCCGCGACGGCCATCGGCAATGGCTGACGCGGCCCCGCTCCTGCAAGTCGAGGGTGTGGTCAAGGCCTACGGCGAGGAGGTCAAGACACTCGCCCTGCGCGGCGTCTCGCTCACGCTCGCGGCCGGCGAGTTCGTGGCGCTCATCGGGCCCTCGGGCTCGGGCAAGAGCACGCTCTTGAACATCATCGGCCTGCTCGACCGCCCCACCGAGGGCCGCGTGACCATCGGCGGCGTGGACCCCGCGGCGCTGGACGAGCCTGCGCTCGCCGCCCTGCGCGGCCGCTCGCTGGGGTTCGTGTTCCAGTTCCACCATCTGTTGCCGGCCTTCAGCGCCCTGGAGAACGTGATGCTCCCGGCCTGGGGGGACGAGGGCCGCCCCACCCCGGCCTCGCGCGCGCAGGCCACGGAACTCTTGAAGGCCGTCGGCCTCGGCGACCGGCTGGACGCGCGGCCCACGGCGCTCTCCGGCGGGCAGAAGCAGCGCGTGGCCGTGGCCCGGGCGCTCTCGCGAAGCGCGCCCCTGGTGCTGGCGGACGAGCCCACGGGCAACCTGGACACCCAGACCTCCGACGAGGTCTTCGCCCTGATGCGCCAGTTCAACCTGACGCGCGGCGTGACGTTTCTCATCGTCACCCACGACCCGCGCATCGCCGAGCGGTGCGACCGCGTGATCTCGGTGGTCGATGGTGTCATCGCGAGTGATGCGCGGACACCCGCGGCGCAGGCTGCTATGCTCGCCGCGCCCCCCACGACGAACAGGACCTGAGCCCATGGCCGATCTCGGACCCGCCCTCGGCGCCCTCGGTGAGCTGGCCGCGCCGCTGCTCGGGCGCGCGCTCCGCGCGTTCATCGCCACCACCTTCGGGATGCTCACGCTGGGCGTGCTCGTCGCAGTCGGGTCGGTCTACGCGCTGGGGGACAAGGGCGGCAAACACATGCTGCTCGGCGCCCTGTGCGCGGTGCTGCTGTTCACGGTGGGCGGCTTCGCCCTGGCCGGCCAGCGCGCGGTCGGCAGCGCCCTGCTCGAGGGCCTGAAGCGGGCGCAGCTCGGCACCCGCACCGTGCGCGCGCTCTTCGACGCGCTCGCCGCCACGCGGGGCGCCCAGGCCCTGGAGCGCCTGCCCCTGGCCCAGGCCGAGGAGAAACTCCGCGCCGTGGCCCATCAGATCATCACGTCCCCCGTGGAGGGCGGCGGTCTGCGGGCCAGCCTGGGGCGCAAGATCCGCAATGGTCTGGTCGAGAAGGTCGAGGCGCTGACGGTCAAGCGCTTCCGGGCCGAGGGCGCGGACGCGGGCGGCATCGACGTGAAGCGCATCGGCGAGGAGCTCGCCGCCAAGGCGGACGACGCCCTGGCCGACCAGGTCCGCGGTCTGATGACCCGGGCCACGCTGGTCATCGTGCTCGGCGCGTGCCTGGCTCAAACGTTGGCCGTGTGGGCGCTCTACACGCAGCTCACGTGAACCGGACGGCGCCGAGCTTCTTCGCGTTCAACAGATAGTTGCGCATCAGCCGCCGCCGCTCGGGCAGGCTCGCCTGATGGGCCATGCCCATCTTGCGGAACCAGGTCTCGAGCTCGGGCTGGTGCAGGTCGGCGTAGAGCGCGTTGTCGAGCGCGTCCTCGGGGAGCTGCATGGGCGCCAGCGCCGGGGCCGGTGGCCGGTTCGCGCCTTGCACGAGCGACAGATCCAGCGCCCCGGCGAAGTCGCCGGACAGCCGCGAGCGGTCGTTCACGTGGTCCAGGTCGAACACACGGCTGATCAGCGCCGGCACGGACGAATGCTCCAGCACCTCGTGGAACACATGACCGCGCTTGACCAGCGGGCCGATGACCAGGCCGGGGATGCGGAAGCCATAGCGCCCGAAGGCCTCGCCGCCCCGCGTGTCGCCCTGGCTCTCGGGCGGGTTCACGTGGTCGTGGAAGCCGCCGTGTTCATCGTAGAACACGACCATCAGGCACCGGTTCCACTGCGGCGAACGGCGAATGGCCTCGTAGATCGTGGCGATGAAGGCCTGCCCGTTGCGCACGTCCGCCGGCGGGTGGTCGTCGTTCTGCAGGAACGAGGGCTCCACGATGTTCACGTTGGCCAGCGTGCCCGCCTCGCAGTCCGCGAAGAACTTGTCCATCTTGTAGGCGTTCTTCTGGGGCACGGAGGTGATGGTCAGCAGGAAGTACAGGCTCGTGTAGTACACACGATAGCTGCCCCCGGCCTCGGCCAGTGCGGTGTAGGGCGTGGGCTCGCTGCACAGGCCGTTGTTGGCCGTCAGGCCACCGGAGCTGGCGCAGTGGCTGAAGTAGCGGTTCGGCCAGGTGGGGCCGCGCATGCCGCAGTGCCAGTGATCACAGAGCGTGAACGCCTCGGCCAGACCGTAGCTGATCGGCAGCTCGCGGCGGGTGTAATAGCCCATCACCCACTCGGCCTGCGCGGGGTCGGCGCCGGCGCTTCGCACGCGGCCCTCGAAGTCGCGCACGAAACCATCACAGGCGCCGTCGTTCCACTGGTCCATGGTCGAGCCATGCCCGTGCCCCGGATCCGGCGACACCGCGTACACATCGCCCAGCGGCGCCGGGGCCACGGCGCGGCCGTCCGAGGTCGGGTTGGTGATGCCCGGGCGCAGGCCCTCGACGTCGTCGCGCCCCTCGACCAGGCTCAGCGAGCCGAAGTAGTGGTCGAAGGACCGGTTCTCCATCTGCACGATGATGAGCGTGTCGATGTAGTGGAACGGGTGACTGCCATCGCCCCGCAGCGGCACCAGATCGGGCTCGCCGGCGGCGGCGTCCGGGGCGGCGGCGTCCTGGGCGGCGTCGGGGTTCGCGGCGTCCGGGCTTGCGGCCGCGGCGTCGGGGGTCAGCGTGGCGGCGTCGGGCAGCGCGG
>CAINDO010000354.1 GCA_903847385.1 uncultured Myxococcales bacterium | reverse complement strand
GGCGCGCCCATGTCGGCGGGCGGGGGCGGCGGCGCGCCCATGTCCCCGGGCGGCGGGGGCGGCGGCGGGTTGGGCCGGTCGACGTCCGCGGCGTTGCGCGGCTCGATCTTGTGCAGGTTGTTGGAGAACCGGAGCACACCCGTGATGCGGCGGAAGCGCTCGTCGGCCACGGGCGGCGGGTCGATCAGGTACAGGAAGTCGTCCACCCGAAGCGTACCCGTGACCTCGAACTCGTGGGTCGGATCGCGGTCACCCTCGCCGGGCGCCGGCGCGGGGTCGGTGACCTCTACGTCCTCGATCTCGACGAGGCTCGCCTCGAGCGCGTCCGCGCGGGCGCCGCCCGTGGCGATCTCGCCCGGTGCCACCGGCAGCGGCACGACCGGGGCGGCGTTGCCCACGATGGTCACGGCGTCGATGAGCACGAGCTGGCGCTGACCGTGGAAGTCGTTGGTCGTGCCCGTCATCTCGACGAGCTGACCGGGCTGCAGGCCGGCGAGCTGTTCGGCGGGCGCCGTCGCGTCCCCGGTGAAGACCCAGACGCCGCTGAAGTTCGGGCCCGAGTACTCGGCCTGCTCCGAGCCGACCTGGAGCGTCAGGTTGCGGGGCTCGCCGGCGGCGTTGGTGCGCAGCGTCGTGACGACGCCCTTCACCGTGACCTTGAAGCCCAGGCCGATGTCCTGCCGGACCTCGTAGATCGACGCCGGGCAGGCCTGGTGATCGTCGAGCGCCCGCACCGCGCAGGGGCCGGGATCGCCCATCATCTGCGTCCCGCCCGTGCCGCCGGCGTCCGGGGGCGGCGGGGGCGGCTCATCGCCGCCGGAGCCACCGACCGGCGGCGGCGGCGGCTCGCCCCCCTGCCCGCCCGGGAGCGGCGTGCCGCCCTGCGGGGGCACGGCCGTGCCGCCCTCGCCGAACATGGCGTCGAAGGTGCCGTTGATGGACGAGCCGCCGCGGTCCGTCGTGGACGCGCCGGCGTCGACCGCCTGGCCACCACCGGCGTCCGTGTTGCGGTCGACACAAGCGCCCAGGCCCGCCGCGAAGGCGGCGACGAGGGCCAGCGTGTTGGGGGGGGAAACGCGCATGACGATCTCCTGAATCGAAAGGCGCGAAATTGTACGCCACCCCCGTGACGTTGCGGCGACATCCCGGTCGATTTTCAGCTCGGGCGCGCGCGAAACGGCGCCCGGCGCGATCCGGGTCAAGCGATGGGGGTGAGCTCCAGCAGCACCGCCCCGGCCTCGACGCGATCGCCCGCGGCGAAACACACGCGGTCCACCGTGGCCGGGCCGGACGCCGTGAGCGTCTGCTCCATCTTCATCGCCTCGAGGATGACCAGCGGCGTGCCGGGGCCGACCTCGGCGCCGGCCTCGACGAGGACCTGCACCACGCGCCCGGGCATGGGCGCCACGCACCCGCCGTGCACCGCCGCCAGCTCGGCCTCGGGGAACCGGGGCCGCTCGACGAGGCGCAGCGTGAAGTCCGGACCGCGCACGCCGCGCGTGTCGCCCTCGGCGAGGACGTGGAAGACCCGCGTGCGGGCGTCCAGCGTCAGTCGCCAGGCCGCCGGGCCGGCCTCGGGGGCGGCCTCCAGGCGCGCGCTCTGCCAGGCGTCGGCGCCCACCCGGGCCCTCCAGCGACCCCCGGGCGTCGCCGCGTACTCCACGCGCACCTCGCCGCCCGGCGCGTCGAAGAGCGCAGTCTGCGTCGCCTCGGCGTGCAACCGGAACCCCGGCCGGACCGCCGGCACGTGCGGATTCGTGCGCCGCCGCGTCGTCGCGTCCACCAGCGCCGCGGCGATGGCGGCGGCGTGCACCGACTCGGCCGCGACCGGGAAGTGGCGCGACGCCGGCGGAAAGTGGTCCGCGATGAAGTGCGTGTGCGTGTCCCCGGCCTGGAACGCGGGGTGCGCGAGCACGGCCTGCAGGAACGCCCGGTTCGTCCTCACGCCTTGCACACCCAGGCCCCGCAGGGCCCCCGCCAGCCGCAGGATGGCCTCGGCGCGAGTGGGGCCCCAGGCGATGACCTTGGCCAGCAGCGGGTCGTACCAGATGTCCACCCGCGATCCGACCGCGATGCCCGTGTCGAAGCGCAGCCCCGGCCCCGCCGGGGGCGCCCACTCGAGCAGGTGCCCCGTGGCCGGCAGGAAGTCGTTCTCCGGGTCCTCGGCGTACAGGCGCACCTCGATGGCGTGCCCCGTCTGTCGCACCTCGGGGAGGAGCGCGCGCAGCGACATGCCCTGCGCCACGAGGATCTGCAGGCGCACCAGGTCCAGCCCCGTGACCATCTCGGTCACCGGGTGCTCGACCTGCAGGCGCGTGTTGACCTCGAGGAAGTAGAAGCGCCCCTGCGGGTCGAGCAGGAACTCCACCGTGCCCGCGCCCTCATAGCCCATGGCGCGGGCGGCCGTGACGCCGGCCTCGCAAAGGGCCTCGCGCAGGGCCGGCGTGAGCGTCGGCGCGGGCGAGGGCGACTCCTCGACGATCTTCTGGAAGCGCCGCTGCACGCTGCACTCCCGCTCGAAGAGGTGCACGGCGTCGCCGTGCGTGTCCCCGAAGATCTGGACCTCGACGTGCCGCGGAGACTCGACGTACCGCTCGAGCAGCAGCGTCGCGTCCCCGAACGCGGCATGGGCCACGCGGCGGGCCTGCGCGAGCGCCGGCGCCATTTCGTCCACCGAGCGCACGATGGACATGCCCTTGCCGCCGCCGCCCGCGCTGGCCTTGATGAGCACGGGGAAGCCGATGCCCGCCGCCGCCTCGACCATCGCGTCGTCGGACTGATCGAGCCCCGAGTAGCCGGGCACGATGGGCACGCCGTGGCTCGCCATCAACGTGCGGGCGCCGGCCTTGCTGCCCATCGACCGGATCGTCTCGGCGCGGGGGCCGATGAACACCAGGCCCTCGTCGCGCACAGCCTCGGCGAAGTCCGCGTTTTCAGACAGGAATCCGTAGCCGGGGTGCACGGCCTGCGCGCCCGTGAGCCGCGCGGCGCGCATCACCGCCTCGATGTCGAGGTAGCTCTCGCGCACGGGGGCCGGGCCGATGCGCACGGCCTCGTCCGCCAGCTTCACGTGGGGCTCGTCCGCGTCCGCGTCGCTGTAGACCGCGACGGTGGCCAGCCCCAGGTCGCGGCAGGTGCGCAGGATGCGGCAGGCGATCTCGCCGCGGTTGGCCACCAGAACCTTCTCGAAGAACGGCATGGCGCGCCCCCTCAGTGCCGGAAGACGCCGAAGGCCATGGTGCCCTCGACCTTCGCGTTGTGGGTGGCCGAGAGGCAGATGCCGACGACGTCGCGCGTGTCCCGCGGATCGATGATGCCGTCGTCCCACAGGCGCGCGGTGGCGTAGTAGGCGTTCGATTCTTTCTCGATTTGCTGCGTGAGCATCATCTTCATCATCTGCAGCTCCATCTCGTCCACGGCCTGGCCGGACTTGGCGGCGGCGTCGCGCTTGACGATCTCCAGCACGCCGGCGAGCTGCTCCCCGCCCATCACGGCGATGCGGTGGTTGGGCCAGGAGAACAGGAACCGCGGCCCGTAGGCCCGCCCGCACATGCCGTAGTTCCCCGCGCCGAAGCTCGCGCCCATCATGATCGTGATGGCCGGCACGGTGCTGTTGCTCACGGCGTTGATGAGCTTGGCGCCGTGTTTGATGATGCCGCCCTGCTCGTACTGCGTGCCGACCATGAAGCCGGTGATGTTCTGCAGGAACAGCAGCGGCACGTTCTTCTGGTTGCAGAGCTGGATGAACTGCGCGCCCTTCTGGGCGGACTCGCTGAAGAGCACGCCCTGGTTGGCGAGAATCCCGACCGGGAATCCGTGGATGCGCGCCCAGCCGGTGACGAGCGTGCTGCCGAACTCGGGCTTGAACTCGTGGAAGGCCGAGCCGTCGACCAGCCGCGCGATGACCTCGCGGGCGTCGAAGGGCACCTTCACGTCCGCGGACACGATGCCGAGCAGGTCGTCGGCGTCGTAGAGCGGCGCCGAGACGGGCGCGGTGGGCACCGCCGCCTGTTTGCGCCACTCCAGCAGAGCGACGATGTCGCGGCCGAGCCGGATGGCCTCGACCTCGTCCCGCGCCAGGTAGTCGCTCACGCCGCTGATGCGGCTGTGCATCGCCGCGCCGCCCAGCGACTCCTCGTCCGTCTCCTCGTTCGTGGCCATCTTGACCAGCGGCGGGCCGGCCAGGAAGACGCGCGCCTGCTGGTCCACCATCACGGTGTAGTCGCTCATGCCCGGGATGTAGGCCCCGCCGGCGGTCGAGCTGCCGAACACCAGACACACGCTGGGGATCCCGGCCTTCGAGGCCCGGGTAATGTCCCGAAACGCCTGTCCGCCCGGCACGAAGATGCGGCTCTGGTTGGGCAGGTCGGCGCCCGCGGACTCGATCAGGTGGATCGCCGGCAGCCGGTTCTCCTCGCTGATCTCGGCGAGGCGCCGCGACTTCATCACCGAGTACTCGTTCAGGGCGCCGCCCTTGACGGTGGCCTCGGTGCACGAGATCAAGCACTCCACACCCGACACGACCCCGACGCCGCCGATCATGCTGGCGCCGGCCTTCACGCCCGCGCCGATGCCGTGCCCGGCCAGGGCGGCGATCTCGAGGAAGTGGGCGTCCCGGTCGAGCAGGAGCTCCACGCGCTCGCGGGGCAGCAGACGGCCGCGCTCCCTGTGGCGGGTGTTGTACTTCTCGCCGCCGCCGGCGCGGCTGTCGGCCAGGGCGTCGCGCAGCTTCACGAGCGCGGCCTGGTTCGCCGCGTGGTTCTGCAGGAAACGGTCGCTGCGCGGGTCGACCCGGGACTTCAGCGGGCGGGACATCAGGGGACCCCCAAGAGGGCGCGCACCTCGGCGGGCGTGGCCGGCTCCCGGCCGCACTCGCGGGCGTACCGCACCAGGGTCTCGATCAGGGGTCCGTTGCCCGTCGTCTTGCTGCCATCGGGCAGGTAGAACGTGTCCTCCACGCCGGTGCGCAGGTTGCCGCCGAGCTCCGCCGCGCGCCGGTGCACCGGCCAGACCTCCTCGCGGCCGATCAGGATGGTCTGCCAGTGCATGCCCGGGCTCATCTCCTCGACCAGCAGGGGCAGCCAGCTCGCCTTGGCCGGCATGCCGCTCGCCACGCCCATGACCAGCGACACGTGCGCCGGCGCGGGGAGCATGCGGTTCTGCTCGAACATCACCACGCTGCGCAGGATGCCCGTGTCGAAACACTCGCACTCGGGGACGATGCCCAGCGGGTTCATCACGTCCAGAAAGGCCTTCACCTTCTCGACGGGGTTGTCGAAGAGCATGGGCGGCCAGGCCCAGTCGCCATTCGCCTTGAGTTTCAGGTAGTTGAGCGAGCCGGAGTTCAGCGCGGCCATCTCGGGCTTCACGCGCTCCAGGCAAGCCTTCGGACCGCCGATGTCCGGCCCGACCACACCCGTGCTCAGGTTGAGCAGCACACCCGGGCAGGCCGCGCGGATGGCGTCGCAGATCTCGGCGACGATGCCCGGCTCCCACGTGGGCAGGAAACCCATGCCCGGCCGCTGGTCGCGGAAGTGGCAGTGCATCACGGTGGCACCGGCGTCGAAGGCGCGGCGCGCCTCGGCGGCCATCTCGGCCGGGGTCACGGGCACGGGGTGCTGGGCCGGGTTCGTCAGCACGCCGGTCAGGGCGCACGTGACGACGACCTTGTCCTGGGGCAGCGACATGGGAACTCCTGGGGCGGGCGAAGCGGCGGAGCGGTCAGGCCACGGGGCCGCGGGCGGGCGGCCGCGAGTTGGGCCGGGTGGCCGCGCGGGTCATCTTCATGTGGGGGATGTCGTCCTCGAGGTACTCGTCGCCGACGACGACGAAGCCGAACTCCTCGTAGAACCGGCGCAGGTACGACTGGGCGCTGAGCGTGAGCGGGCGGTCACCGAACTTGGCGATGGCGCGGCGCATCATCTCCCGGCCGAGGCCCATCTTGCGGACCTCGGGCGCGGTACACACGCGGCCGATCGACATCTCGGGGAACCGCGCGCCCGCGGGCAACACGCGAAGGCCGCCGACGATCTGCTTCGTCTTGACGATCAGGTGCCAGGCCCCGGCGTCGAGCCCGTCCGCGTCGAGGTACGGACAGTGCTGCTCGACCACGAAGACCCGCTGACGCAGCGCCATTACGGCGTAGAGGTCGGCCAGGCTCAGATCGGCAAAGGTCGCCCAGCGCCAGTTGATCGCTTCCATGACGCGCGAGTGTATTCGCTGCGGCGGCCACGGCAACGGGGATTGACGAAGACCCGGCGCCGCACCGCCGCCGGCTCAGGGTCCAGGCGCGGTCGGCGCCGCGGAAATCGGCGAGCCGGCGGACACGGCGACCTCACCGGGGCGCTCCGTCAGGACCGCGACCGTCAGCGCGCCGGCCCCGCGGGCGATGTCCATGAGCGCCACGGCCTCGCCGTAGTTGGCGCCCGGCTCGGCGTCGAAGAACACGATGTCGTCCACGCGGGCGGCGAACATGCGCTGCAGGCGGTCGTGCAGGGCCTCCCGCGCGACGACGTCCTGATTGATGCGGATTGTCCCGTCGGCCCGCAGTTGCACCACGATTTGCGTGTCGTCCGGGTTCTGGGGCGGGGGCGCCTCGCTCTTCTCCTGGGGCGGCAGGAGCAGATGGAACTGCTTCACCAGCAGGGGCGCCACGACCATGAAGATGATCAGCAGCACCAGCACCACGTCCACCAGGGGCGTGACGTTCATCTGGGGCCGGGGGCCCCCGCGCTTGCGGCCACCGCCGCCGACGTCAAAGGCCATCTTCGCCCTCCGCGTCCTCGCCCCGCCGCGCGCGGTCGCTGACGACCAGCGACACCCCGGGGAAGCCGATCTCCTGGCACTGCCGGAACAGGGCGCGCATCTCGCCGTACTTCAACGCCTTGTCGCCCTTGAGGAGCACGCGCTGCTTGGGATCGGCCTCGTGGCGGGCCCGCAGCGTCGTCTCCAGCTCGGCGGGCGTGACCGGGGCCTTGTCCACGAAGAGCTGGCCCTCGGCGTTGACCGAGATCGTCAGCGGCTCGAGGCTGCCCTTGAGCTTGGGGTCCGGGTGAAAGATGCCGGGCACCTCGACGCGCTGCCCGCCCTCGAGCTGCGGCGCGATCACCATGAAGATGATGAGCAGCACCAGCACCACGTCCACCAGGGGCGTGACGTTGATCTCGGGCGTCGGGCCGCCCGAGGGCCTACGCTTTCTTCCCGACGCCATGGGTGTGTTCCAGGTGGTCGAGCAGCTCGCCCGCCGACTGGTCCAGGGCCAGGTCCAGGCGCTCGACCCGCGTCGTCAGGAAGTTGAAGGCCAGCACGGCGGGGATGGCCACGGCGAGGCCGAAAGCCGTCACGACCAGGGCCTCGGCGATGCCCGCGGACACGCTGCCCAGACCGCCGGAGCCCGTGCGGGCGATGCCCTCGAAGGCGTTGATGATGCCCACCACGGTGCCGAAGAGCCCCACGAACGGCGAGATCGACCCGACGGAGGCCAGCACCGAGAAGCCGCGCCGCAGCTCGGCCTGCAGTGACTCGACGCGCCGGTCCAGCGAGCGTTTGGCGAGCTCGACGGGGTGCAGCGTGCCCGTGCCGTCGGCGGCGTCCGCCACCCCCTTGCGGTAGGCCGTCACGCCGGACTTCACGACCTCGGCCAGCGGCAGGCCCACGTGCTCGGCGCAGACCGCGAGCAGCTTCTCCAGGTCCGCCTTCTCCAGCAGTGGCGTGGACGCCCGGGCGAAGACGCTCGCGCGGCCGACGACCTTGCGGAAGAACAGCACGCGTTCGATGAACACACCCAGGCTGGCCACGGCGAACACCAGCAGCACGATGGCCACGCTCTTGGCCAGAAAACCCATACTCGCCCAGATGGCGGTCAACGAGAAATCCATGTCCGGACGTCCTTTGCGAGGGCCCCGACTCAGTCGAGTTTGAAGGGGAAACGGAGGTTGCGAAACACCGCGATGGGCTTCCCGTTGTACACCGCGGGTCTCATCCGATAGGTCTTCAGGAACGCGAGGACCGTCGCGTCGAAGTTGGGGTCGGACTTGACGACTTTGACGACCTCGACGTGACCGTCGACGTGCACGATGACCTTGACCACGACCTCACCCGTGAACCGCGCCTCGATGGCCGCGCGGGGGTACTCGGGTTTGGCGTTCGCGTCCACGGGCTCGGCCGGGGTCGCCCCGGGGGGCAGCACCACGGGCGCCTCGGAAGCCGGCGCGGCCGGCCCCGTGCCCGTGCCCGTGCCGCCGGGTTTGCCCCCGGCCTGACCATCGACCTTGCCGCCCCGCTGCCCGAAGGGATCGCCCTCGCCGGCGCCCTCCGGTGAGGGCGGTGGACCCGTCTCCTGCGAGGGGTCGGCTTCTTTCGGGGCATCCGCCGGGATGTCCTTCGGGGCTTCGATCGGCTTGGGCGGCGGCAGGACCTCGTTGGGCTTGGGCGGGCGAGACTTGGGCGGCGGAGGTGGCGGCGCCGGTGCGGGGTCCGGGCTCGCCGTCGGCGGCGGCGGGGGGGGTGGCGGAGGTGCCGAGGCCACGAACTTCACGTCCACGGCCTTCTCTTCTTCCACCACCGGCACGGCGTAGTGCGCGAACAGCGCCATGGCCCCCACGCCGAGCACGGCATAGACCGCGCCGGCCCCGGCCAGCGAGGCGATCAGCCGCTGGCGGGTGCCCTGAAGGGTCTCGCCGGAGAAGTGGTCGAACACGGGGGGGCGTCAGTCCGGCGTGGGTTTGGGCTCGGCGTGGAGATCAGTAGTGGTAGGTCGCGCCGACGGTCGCCTGGAACGGCGACTGGCGGTTGGTCGGCTGGCCCCAGTTCTTCTCCAGGGTCTCTTCTTCCTGCACCGAGGTCACAGCCTGCAGGTTCAGCACGTTCTCGATCTCGGCGACCAGAGAGATGTCCTGGCCGATGTACTGGTTCAGGTCGAACGACGCCCGGAGGTCCAGATCCGTGTAGTCGGCGAGGCGCAACGGCTTGTCGTCCGAGGGATCGTTGGGGTCCTGGCCGGCGCTGTAGCCACGCCCGGCGCGCCGACTGTTGTGCATCCCATCGTAGTAATTCTCATAGAGTCGATCGTACGGCCCGCCGGACTCGAACAGATAGTCGAAGCCGAGCGTGAGGCCGACGTCGAAGTGATAGGACATCTGGACCTTGACCTGGTGACGGTGCTCGTCGGGCAAGGGGCCGTTCGCGTAGGCGTTCTGGCGAGGGTTGTCGTAGGCGGCGGTCAGCAGCTCGATCGTGGTCCCGGTGTACCAGGTCAGGTTGTACGAGGTGTTGAGCAACCAGTGGTCGTCGAAGCGCTTCTGCAGCGCGACCTCGATCGTGTCGTAGGAGCGGCGCGCGGCCTCGATGGTCTCGAGCAGGAAGGTCTGCTGGCCGCTGCCATCGCGGGACCCGATGACATCGGTACCGGCCTGATTCCAGATCAGGTTGCGCTCACTGTCTTCCCAAGCGTTCGACGTCGTTCGACGGATGTAGGAGACGTCCAGGGCAACGTTCTCCGAGAGCGCCTGCTGCACGCCGATCTGCCACTCGTCCATCTGCATCGGCTCGAGATCGGCCTCGTCGATGGCCGTGCCGGAAGCGCCGCCCTGAACGCCGATCCGGCCGCGCTCGCTGAAGTTGTAGTCGCGTCGGTCCGTGGCAACCGTGCCGGCGGGCTGGCCGTCGTTCTCGTCGCCGAGGAGGCGGCGGGCTTCCAGGCTCTTACCGACGAACTTGGCGAGCTGGAGCATGCCCGTCTCGTACATGCGGGCGTAACCGCCGTGCAGCCGCGTCTTGCCATCGCCGAAAGTGTCGACGGAGAAGCCGAATCGCGGCGAGAACACCGTGAAGTCGAAGGCGTTCCGCCCGTTGAAGTCCGGATCGAGCTCGTCGTAGTTGTAGGTCGCGTTCTCGATGCGGAAGCCCGGCTGCATGTACACGCGGTCGAAGAGATTCCAGTTGTCGAGCAGGAAGCCGGCGACGCTGCGGCCGTTGTTCTCCGTCTTCAGCTCGTTGTCGTTGCTGCCCGTCGTCCAGGCGATGGTGTCAGGGGCGCCGTCCTCGTCGTAGTCGGGGATCGAGTAGTCGCCGTACAGCATGTAGAGCACGCCGCCGGGGTGGCGCGTCGTCTCCTTGTCCTTGGTCAGCGAGACCTCGACGCCCGTCTTGAGCTCGTGGTCGCCGGCCAGATCCTCGAGGAAGTAGCTGATGGTGGGCTTGAAGTAGATGCGCTCTCGCACGATGTACACGTCACTCGCGCTGCCGCCGAAGGTGCCGCCGGAGTCCAGATCGTACTGAGCGCCGTTGCCGAACTCCTCGTTGGCCTGGATGTCCTGCGTGCAGCCCTGCTTCTTCCATTCCTCGTCTGTGATCGGCGTTGCGCGGTCTTCCCGCCTGACACACCCCACGGCGCGGCCGAAGCTGTTCTTCTTGGAGAGCTCGCCGACGCCGAACACACCGGGAAACCCGAACGGGCTCGAGCTCGTCGCGCGGGCCTGCGGGAAGATGTCGAGGAACGATGTGTTGTAGCCGCCGGAGAACTTCACGACGACCTTGTCGAACAAACCATCGTAGTTCAGGCCGACGAGCAGGCCGCCCTGATCCTGGTGGGTCTCCGAGCTGGCCGCCGCCGCCGGATCCTGATCCGCGTTGTCGATCATGGCCGGATCGGCCTGCAGCTTGAAATCGAAGCGGTTGTGCGCGTCCGCGGCCCAGGTCAGCTTCCCGAGCCAGTAGAAGCTCTGGTACAGGCGCTTCGGGTGCCGGAGCCCGGCGAGCTCGGCCACCGGTGACTCGTCCGTGAGCTGCGACTCGCTGTAGGAGTATTGCAGCGACAGGTAGTACCAGAGTTTGTCCTCGACGATGGGACCACCGAGGTTGACGTAACCCTCGTAGCTCGCGAAGTCGCGGGTATTGCCCTCGAAGTCCTTCATCGCCATCGAGTCGCCGCTGAGGTACAGGCCGGCGTCCAGCGTCAGTTCGTTGCCGCCGCTCTGCGTGATGATGTTGATGATGCCGCCCGTCACGTTGCCGTACTCGGGGCTGAACAGACCGCTGATGACCTGGACCTCGCTCATCGCTTCGAAGTTGAAGTTGAGGCCGAACGTGTTGGTCGTCGGGTCCGTGACGTTGATGCCATCGAGGTAGTAGTTGTTCGAGTAGGACGAGCCGCCGTGGATGGTGGGATTGCCATTGGCGGTTTCCGTCACGCCCGGCGCCGCCGCGGCGACGCTCTGGTAGTCGCGACCGAGCGGGATGTCGTTCAAGAAGGTCTTGTCGTAGGTCTGCCCGGAGCTGGTCTTGCGCTTGTCGACCACGGGGGCCTTGGCGCTGACCTCGATGACCTGCTCGACGGCCTGCGTCTCCATCAGGAAGGTCGTCTCGACGCTCTCGCCGAGGTGCAGGGCGATGCCCTTGTTCACGACCTTCCGGAAGCCCTTGGCCTCGGCCGTCACCGAGTAGGTGCCGACCGGCACCAGCACGAACTGGTACTGGCCGGTGGCGTTGGTGAGCTGCGTGCGCGGCCCGCCGATCAGCGTCGGCGCGTTGACCGTGATCTGGATGCCGGCGACGGGGGCGCCGTTGACGTCCTCGGCCGTGCCGTAGAGCGTGCCCGTCTGCTGGGCGAAGCCGAGGCCGGCCCAGAGCAGCACGACGAAGCCCGCGAGCAGCCCGTAGAGGCTGCCGGCCTTGCGATGCGTGTAGGTGGTTTCCATGGGTGTGTGCTCCGTGCTCACTGCATCGCCGCCGCGTCGCCCTCGGGGGCGGGCTCGGGCTCGGGGATCGGCACCAGGCGGAAGATCGGGTTGTCCAGGTACTGCAGCGGCTCGGCCGCGGCGAGGTCGAAGCCGTCGAGCGTGGCGACCTCGGAGGGCATGTCCGTGTAAAGGGCGTAGTTCACGACCGCGGGCGAGTAGGCGTCCGCGTCGGGCTCGGCGCCGAAGATGCCCGGCAGCTCCCAGGACAGGTACTCGCCGCCCGTGGCCTCCAGGGGCTGGTACTGGTCGTAGCGCGCGCCGAAGCCGCTCTCGTCCAGCTCCCAGTGCTGCGCGCAATCGCTCTGGCACTCGGGATCGTCGTTGGCCTGGACGGCCTTGTACTCGTGGGTGCGCTGGCCATCGAGCACGCCGGGCAGGCAGAAGCCCATCAGGCGCTTGTGCCACACGGGCTGCAGGCGGATGTCCGCCTCGGTGGCCTTCTCGTCGACGAGCGTCGGGGTCTCGGTGCCGCCGTCCACGTTCGGGTCGAAGTAGGGGTTGGGGATCTCTTCGCCCGTCCCGAAGAAGACATTGTAGGGCGTGCCGTCGAACCCGTAGAACGCCGCGTCCGGGTTGACGATGGGGCAATACATCGCCCGCGCGGTGTCCTTCTCCGAGTAGTCGTTGCGGCGGATGCCGGCGAGCGACTTGATGCTGTTGGCCTCGTAGCTGCCCGGCACCTCGACCTCGACCACGTGCCAGAACGAGCTGTAGTCGCCCTTGTCCGGCGCCGTGTCCACGATGGGGTGCTGACCGGCGACGGGTTTTCCGCCGTGCACGAGCACGTAGACGTTGGGCAGGATCGGGTTGAACGCGCCGAGATCGGCGTACTCGGCGATCTGACCGTTCACGTACCCGGCCTTCAGCTCGAACATGCGGTAGCCGAGCTCGGGATCCGAGGGATCCTGCGAGGCGCCGCGCGCCGTGTCCGGGAAGACGTCGTACACCATGCGCCCGTAGTAGGCGTCGTCGAGCCGGTCTTCCTCACAGGCGGCCAGGAGCGCCACGCTCGTGGCGCACAGGGCAAAGCATCGGAATGTCATGGGAGAAACCTCGGGGAGTGCGTGGACCTGCCTATTCCACGACATACGCACCGTCAAGCGACTTGGGCACGACGCTTGCATCTTGACGGCGTCAAGATGTTGCAGATCCGGCACTTTGCCGTCACGGAGCGGCGGGTGTCAGAAGAGCTGGTCGACGGGCACGATCCGGATGGCCTCGGGGGCGAGGCCGAAGGGACGCACGGCGACCACCGCGTCCACCGCGAGCAGGTCGGCGGGCTTCTCGCTGGCGTAGGTCTTGGGCGAGGGCTTGCTGGAGATCAGGGCGTCGCGCAGGCCCGCGGCGTCCTTGGCCACGAGCACGATGGACAGGCGCTCGACCGGGGGCAGATGCTTGCGCAACGCGGCGTTCACCTGCGCCGCCGTGAGCCCGGCGAGCCCAGCGCGGAACTTCGCCAGACGGTCCGGCGTGCCGTAGAAGGCGTCGTCGAGGGCCATGCCCAGGCGCCGCTGCGGGTTCTTCGCCCAGAGCTGCGTGTAGCCCTCGAGGAACTGCGCGGCCGTCTTCACCTCGGCGTCCGTCAGGCCGTCCTTCAGGAGCGCGTCGTACTCGTGCAGGGCCAGGCGCAGCGCGAACACGGCGTCCCCGGGCTGCACGGGCCGCACCCAGATCGTGAAGGTCTGCTGCCGGCGCGCGATGTTCACCGCGGGGAACGTGCCACCGGGCTCCTGCGTGAAGTGTTCGGCGTAGGAGTAGTCGCCGTAGTTGAGCCCGCGGGCCTCGCGCATCCGCTGCATGAGCCGGCCGTGAAACTGCCGGTGCTCGCCGAACGCGGACACACCGACCATCAGCGCGGTGAAGTCCGGGTCGGTGCGATTGAAGGCCACGGCGGCGCCCATCGAGATGGCCACGGCGGGGGCGTCCTTCTCGACGATCCGCACGCGCTCCGGAGCGGCCACGGCCGTGGGCAGCGCCGTGGTCCCCTGCCCGTCCGGCAGCCCGGCCAGCGCGGACTTCAGCCGCTCGGGCAGGTCGGCCGGGTAGCCGCCGGCGACGCCGATGGTGAGCCGCGCCTTGCCGAACACCCTCGCGGCGTGGGCGCGCACGGCGTCGGGCGTGGCCGCCTTCATCCCGGCCACGGACCCGCCGGCGAAGTGGCCGTAGGGGTGGTTCGGGTAGAGCATCTGGTCGAGCGTGCGTTTGCCCAGGTTCTCGTCGTCGCTCGAGCGCAGGCGCTTCTCGATGTCGTCGATGGCGTCGCGGCGCAGGCGCTCGAACTCGGCGGCCTCCCACCGCGGCGAGCCGACGACCTCGGCGAGCAAGGGCACGAACTCGGCCAGGTGGTCGCGGTGCACCGTCGCCGTGAAGACCGTCATGTCCGCCTCGACGTCCACGCCGATGCGCGCCGCCCAGGGGTAGAGCTTCTGCTTCAGGTCGAACGCCGTCAGCGAGCGCGTGCCGCCCTCGGCCATCCACTGCGCGGCGAGCGCCGTCAGCCCGGGCGCGTCCGCCGGGTCGTCGGCGAAGCCGCTGCGGAACAGCAGCCGGATCGCCACGGCGGGCGACTCGTTGGCCGGCAGCGTGAAGAGCGTCGGCTCGACGACGGGCGCGGCGGTCGCCGGCGCGGCGGGCGCGGGCGCAATCGCGGGCGCCTCGACCGGCGCAACGGTGGGCGCCGGGCCACCGCAGGCGGCGGCGAGCAGGGTCACGGCGACACAGCGGGCCAGGCGGCCCAGCGTACGAGTCCGGGCGCTCATTTCTTCACCTCCGTCGTCGCCTGCGTCAGCGTCACGACCGTGCGGCCGGCGGGCACGAGGCGCTCCCGGGCGAACGCGGCGACGTCCGCCGGCGTGAGCGCGTCGAGCGCGGCCATGTAGCGATCGATCGCGTCGAGCTCCCCCGTGACCGAGACCGTCCAGGCGAGCTGCTCGGCGACCGACTCGGGGTCCTCGAGCTCCAGGATCAGGCTGTAGCGCTGGTTGGACTTGATGCGCGCGAGCTGCGCCTCGTCGATGTGACCGGCCTGCAGCTCCGCAATCGCGGCGTCGACGGCCCGCTCGATCTCCGGCAGGTGCTCGGGGGCCTTGCCAGTGCCCAGCACCGCCCACAGCCCAGGATCGCGGTGGGCCTGGGACCAGGCCTGGAACGGCTCGGCGATCTGCTTCTCCAGCACGAGGGTCTTGTGGAGCGAGCCCGTCTCGCCGAACAGATAGTCGTAGACGACGTCGAGCGTGGCGTCGGCCTTGTGGTCCGCGGCCGCCGGCACCTTGTAGCCCATCAGCACGCGGGGCATCGTCGGGTGCGGCCACGCGACCGCGGCGCGCCGCTCGGCCGTCTGCGCCGGCTCCACGGGGATCTTCGGCTGGTCCGCCTTGCCCGACCACGCGCCGTAGTGGGTCTCGATCTGGGCGAGCACCGCCGCCCGGTCGTAGTCGCCCACGACGATCACGATGCAGTTGTCCGGCCGATAGAACCGCTGGTGAAACTTCTTGGAGTACGCGTACTTGCCGGGCATCGCCTGGATGTCCGCCAGGTAACCGAGCGTGGTGTGCCGGTAGGTGTGTTTCGTGAAGGCCGTGCCGGCGAGGGTCTCCTCGAGCTTCAGCCACGGCGCCGCCGCGCTCTTGTTGTACTCGCCCAGGACCGCCAGGGCCTCCGTGCGGAACGCCGGCTCGGCGTAGGACAGATTGCGGAACCGGTCGGCCTCGAGGGCGATGACGTCCCCCAGGCGCGAGGCCGGCCCGAAGTCCGTGTAGACGGTCTGGTCGTCCGAGGTGAACGCGTTGTTGTGCCACCCGAACTCGGCCATCTTGCCGTCGAAGTTGGGGTTGGCCTTCGTGCCCCGGAACATCATGTGTTCGAAGAAGTGCGCGAAGCCGGTGTGGCCGGCCTCGATCTCGTTGCGCGAGCCCGTGCGCACCGCGGTGTAGTAGGCGGCCAGGCCCGGCGAGGCCATCGGCACGAACAGCACGCGGAGGCCGTTCTTCAGGGTCTCCTGCGAGACGGGATAGGGAAAGGCGCCGGCGTCGGCGGGCCGGGGCGCGAGGGCCCCCAGGCCGGCGACGAGGCCCGCGACGAGGCCTGCGCGCTCGAGCATCGGTGTGTTGGATTTCATGGCGCGCGACTGTAGAGGATCAGCCGCGCTCCAGGTAGCCCGTGCCTTCCACGCCCTCGAGGGTGCGACCATCGACCTTGGGCAGGCGCAGCGCGAACAGCGCCGCGATGGCGAAGAACAGACCGGGCAGGCCCAGCACGCCGGCGTACCCCAGGCTCGGGAGCAGCTTGCCGGCCAGGAGCGGGCCCGCCATGCCGCCGATGCCCTTGCCCAGGTTCTGTGCGAAGCCGGGGCCCGTCGTGCGCAGGTGCGTGGGGTAGAGCTCCGGCGTCCAGGCACCCAGCACGCCGTTCACCCCGAAGGCCAGGCAACACACGGCGAACGCGGGGAAGAGCCCGCCCGGCACGCCCTCGCCGGTTCGCCCGCCGATCACCGCGGACAGCGCGCCGAAGCCGATCAGGCCGAGGCCGGCGCAGACGACGAACATGCGCTTGCGGCCGATGCGGTCGGAGAGCGCGCCGGCGCCCATCACACCGAGCAGCGCCGTGACGTTGAGCGCGAGCTGGTACGGGAACTCGTCGGCCTTGGAGAGGCCGAGGCCGCCGCTGGCACCCGGCGACTGCAGGTACTGCATGAACAGGGTGGCGAAGCTGTAGAAGGCGAAGTTCAGGAAGGCGAAGAGCGCGGTCGTCGTCCAGGTGATGCGCGCCAGCGGACCGCGCAGGACGGCCCTGATCGACGGTCGCGAGAGCGCCTCGCGCAGCGCCGGCTCGTCCTCCGGCGTGGCCCCCCGAGCCCGCGCGGCGGCGAGGGCCTGCCAGGCAGGCGTCTCGGGCACGTGCGCCCGCAACCAGACCACCCCCAGCGCCGGCACGAGCATCACGGCGAAGGCGCCCCGCCACGTGAGACCCGATTGATAGAGCAGGATCGCCAGGAACGTGCCCAGGTTGAACATCGCCGTGACCAGCCCGCCCCGGGCGCCGCGGCCCGCCTGCGGCCAGGCCTCGGCGACCATGGCGAAGCCCAGCGACCACTCGCCGCCCGTGCCGATGCCGGCCAGGAAACGCAGCGCGAAGAGCAGGCCGAGGTTGTTCACCAGGGCCATCCCGCCGGTGCTGAGCGAATAGAGCAGGACACTCAGGCCCAGCGTGCGCACCCGCCCGAGACGATCCCCCAACTGCGCGAAGAACATGCCGCCCACGGCGCTGCCCAACAGCCCCACGCCGATGGCGACGCGGATCTTCTGCAGGTCCACGCCCAGCGCGTCGGCCACCTCCTGCTGGAAGAAGATGAGGAGCACGATGTCGGCGGCGCTGAAGAGAAAACCGAGGCAGGCGGCCAGGAGGGTCGAGACGGCGGCGGGTCGTTTCATGGATCCAGCAGGACGCCGGGGTTCATGATCCCGGCGGGGTCGAGGGTCTTCTTGAAGGCGGCGAGCGCCTGACCGAACAGGGCTGGCCGCTCGCGATCGTACCAGGGGCGGTGCACCCGCCCGACGGCGTGGTGGTGCGTGATGGTGGCCCCGTGGGTGAGCAGCGCCTCGGACGCGGCGGCCTTGATCTCCGCCCACTGCGACAGCTCGCTGCCCGGCTTCACGGGCGCCAGGAACGTGTAGTACGGCGCGGGCCCGTCCGGGTACACGTGGGTGAAGCGGCAGCTCACGCGGCCGGCGCCGCAGACCTCGTGCAGTGCCTCCGTGACGTCGGTGATGATCGCGGCGTGGACCTCGGGGAACCGCGCCCAGGTGCAGGCCGTCTCGAAGGTGTCCACCATCACGCCCAGGCCGATCAGCGCGGACTGCAGGTAGGGCGCGTCGATGAAGGCCGCCTTCCAGGCGCCGGCGGTGGGGTCGCGCTCGTCCTCGGACTCACGGAACTGCGGCTCGCGGGGCAGCTTGCCACCGTACTCCTGCACCAGGTTCAGCGCGAGGCGCAGGCTGTGCTCCACGGGGACCTCGGCGGACTCGAAAGCCAGGATCAACACGGACGAGCCATCGAAACACAGCCCGTTCAGCGCCGCCTCGACGGAGTCGAGCAGCCGGCAGTTGCTCGGGTGCAGGTGGCTCTGCGCCAGGGCCCGGACGGCCTGTACGGCGCGCTCGAAGTCCGGGAAGTGGAGCGTGGCCGAGGCCCGCCACCGAGGCCGCGGCCGGATGCGCGCCCAGCCCTCGGTGATGATGCCGAACGCGCCCTCGGAGCCCAGAAACGCCCGCTCCGGCGAGGGCCCGGCCCCGCTCGCCGGCAGCCGCCGCGTCTCCAGCGTGCCGGCGGGCGTGACCACCCGCATGCTCTCGATGAGGTCGTCGATGTGCGTGTAGAGCGTGGCGAAGTGGCCGCCCGCGCGCGTCGCGACCCAGCCGCCGAAGGTCGAGAACTCGAAGGACTGCGGGTAGTGGCGCAGCGTGTAGCCGTCCCGCCCCAGGGTCGACTCGATCTGCGGACCGAGCGCGCCGGCCTCGATGCGCGCCGCCCGCGACACGGTGTCGACCTCGACGACGCGGTCGAAGTGACCCATGTCCACGCTGACCACGCCGCGAACGCGCTCCGTGCGCGGGCACTCGACCCCCCCGACCACGCTCGTGCCGCCGCCGTAGGGCACCAGCGCGACGCGCTCGCGCTGCGCCCACTCCATCAGGGCCGAGATGTCCGCCTCGCTGCGGGGGTGCGCGACGCAGTCCGGCGCGTTCCCGAAGTCGCCCAGGAAGCCGCGGACCTGGTCGCGCCAGGCCCGGCCATAGGTGTGCAGGATGCGGTCCCGCGCGCCGGTCGTGCAGAACGACCAGAGCTTCTCCGGCGGCGTCACCCGGGGCGCCGGGACGACGATGTCGTCCAGGTCCCGGGGCAGCCGCAGCGTCGGCGCGGCGAAACCCACCGTCGATTGCACGTGCCCGGCGATGGCCCTCAGGCCCTCGAGCTCGGGAAACCGATCGGCGAAACCCCACCCCCAGTGGCTGCGTGCGCGTTGGCTCATGGCGCCCGACTCTCGTCCCGATGCGCGCCGAATTCAAGCCGCCGCGTCAGGGGGCGCCGATGCAGCGGTGGACCTCCTCCAGCGTCGTCAGGCCCTGCAGCACGAGCTCGGTGCCGGCGTCGAGCAGGGTCCGCATCCCGTTGCGCTGCGCGGCCTCCTGCACCTGCTCCACGGGCGCGCGCCGCCGGATGAGCTGCCGGACCTCCTCGTCCACGAACAGGACCTCGTAGGCCGCCACGCGCCCCTTGAAGCCGCTGCTCATGCAGTGATTGCAACCCTTGCCGCGGAAATAGCGCCCGGAGACGATCTGCTCCGTCGACAAGCCCAGCTCCTGCAGGCCCATCACGTCCGGATCGCAGGGCACCTTGCACTGCGGGCAGATGCGCCGGATCAGGCGCTGCGCGGCCACGGCCCGCAGACACCCGGCGATCAGGAACATCTCCACGCCCATGTCGTCCAGGCGCGTGAGGGACTCGCAGGCGCTGTTCGTGTGCAGCGTCGAGAAGACCATGTGGCCGGTCATCGCGGCCTCCATGGCTGTCTGGGCCACTTCCCGGTCACGGATCTCACCGACGAAGATCACGTCCGGATCCTGGCGCAGGATGGCGCGCAGGCCGTCGACGAAGCTCACGCCGCCGCGGCGGTGGATCTGCACGTGGTTGATGCCGGGGATGCTCGCCTCGACGGGATCCTCGAGCGTGACGACGTTGGTCTCGGGCCGGTTGATCTTGTTCAGACAGGCGTGGACCGTCGTCGTCTTGCCGCTGCCCGTCGGGCCCGTGACGAGCACGAGCCCCTGTGGCAGCGAGATCGTGCTGTTGAGCCGCGAGAGCACGCTCCCCGCGAAGCCGAGGCGGTCGATGTCGGCGAGGTGCGACTCCTTCTTCATCAGGCGGATGACACACTTCTCGCCGTAGATTGTCGGCAGCGTGTTCACGCGGTAGTGCAGCACCTCGCCGGTGTATTCGATGGCGATGTGGCCGTCCTGCGGCACGCGGACCTTCGAGATGTCCATGCCGGACAGGATCTTCAGTCGGCTGATGATGGCCTTGTGCAGCCGCGTGGGCGGGTTCAGCACCGGGTGGAGCATGCCGTCGATGCGCATGCGCACGCGGAAGAACTCCTCGTAGGGCTCCACGTGGATGTCGCTGGCGCTTCGCCGCACGGCCTCGATGAGCAGGTAGTTCACCAGGGCCACGATGGGCTGCGTCTCGCTCTCGGCCTTGAGCTTGTAGACGTCGTTGGCGCCCTCGCCATCGGCCCCCTCGGCGGCCTCCTGCGCCTTGGTCAGGGCGTCCGCCGGGGCAACCTTCATCGCCTTGTCGTACAGGCCGCCGTTCTGGATGACCTCCTCGAGCAGCGCGTGGGTGCTGTAGTGCTTCTCGATCACGCGCCGGATGGCCATCTCCGTGGCCAGCATCGCGCGGACCTCGCGCACGCCGGTGACGAAGCGGACCTCGTCGAGCAGGCGCAGGTTGTTCGGCGTGGCGCAGGCGATGATGAGCGCTTGGCCGTCGCGCCGCACGGGCACGACCTCGAAGCGCTTCACGAACTCGTCGGTCAGCAGCTTGACGATCTCGGGGTCGATCTCCAGGTCCTTGGCCGTGGCCGCCGCCACCCCGAGCTGCCCGGAGAGCGCCTGCGAGAGCTCCGCCTCGGTGATGTAACCGGCGCGCACGAGCGCGCTGCCGAGCCGTTCGCCCGTGCGCTGCTGGAGCCGCACGGCCTCGTCGAGCTGGGCCTGGGTGATGCGGCCGGCCTGGATGAGCAGGTCGCCGATGCGGACATGGGGTTTACCGGAGGGCGCGCTGGGGTTTGCCATGGAGAAGGGTATCGGCAAACCCGGGAGTCACCTGAAACGCAGCCCGTCAGTCGTCGTCGCCCAGGTAGGTGTAGGCGTCCAGACTGTCCTCGTAGTGGCGCATCAGCAGGCGCACCTGGGGCAGCGTGATCTGGCCGTTGCGCAGGGCGCGCTCGGCCTGCCGGCGCACGCTCTCGACCATCATCTCCGGGTTGTACTGCACGTAGTGCAGGACCTCGGTGATCGAGTCGCCCTTGACCACGTGGGCCACGTGGTAGCCCTCGCGGCCGAGCTGCACGTGCACGGCGTTGGTGTCGCCGAACAGGTTGTGCAGATCGCCCAGGATCTCCTGGTACGCCCCGTTCAGGAACAGGCCCAGGAAGTAGTTCTGCGTCGGGTCGAAGGGGTGCAGCTCGAGGACGGTCTTCACGTCCTGGACGTCGATGAACTTGTCGATGGCGCCATCGCTGTCGCAGGTGAGGTCAGCGATGGTGCCACGGCCCACCGGCTCCTCGGACAGGCGGTGGATCGGCATGATCGGGAAGAGCTGGTCGATGGCCCAGCTGTCCGGCGCCGACTGGAACACCGAGAAGTTGCAGTAGTAGATCGAGGCCATGATGCGCTCGAGATCCTGCAACTCCTCGGGCACCTGCTTCATGCCGCGCACGAAGCGCAGGAACTTGCCGCAGCAGGCCCAGAAGAGACGCTCGGCTTCGGCGCGCTCGCGCATGCTCAGGTAGCCCAGCTTGAAGAGGGTGAAGGCCTCTTCCTTGGCCTGGGCGGCGTCGTGCCAGGCTTCCTGCACGTTCTGGGGCGTGGCGTTCTGCCAGGCCTCGTACATGTCGCGCAGGACCTTGTTGGCCGTGGGCGTGGGCGCGATGGCCTCGGCCACCGGGACCTCGCTGGTGCCGACGACCTCGAACACGAGCACGGACTGGTGCGCCACGATGGCGCGGCCGCTCTCGCTGACGATGGTCGGGGGCTCCAGGTTGGCGTCCTTGCAGGCCTCCTGGATCGCGCCGACGACGTCCGCGGCGTACTCGTGGATGTCGTAGTTGCGTGAGGCGTGGAAGTCCGTCTTGGAGCCGTCATAGTCGACCGCGAGGCCGCCGCCGACGTCCAGGTACTTCACGGGCGCGCCCATGCGGCAGAGCTCGACGAAGATGTGCGTCGCCTCGCGCAGGGCCGTCTTGATGGGGCGGATGCTGGAGATCTGGCTGCCGATGTGGAAGTGCAGCAGCTGCAGGCAGTCGAGCATGTCGCGCGCCTGCAGGCGGTCGATGACCTCGACGATCTCCGTGGCCGTGAGGCCGAACTTGGCGCGGTCGCCGGCGGAGTCGGCCCAGCGGCCGATGCCCTTGGCCGTGAGCTTGGCGCGCACGCCCAGCACCGGCCGGATGCCCAGCTTGTCCGCGGCGGCGAAGGCGATGTCGAGCTCCTCGATGCGCTCGAGGACGATGACGACGGTCTTGTCGAAGCCCTTCGCCAGGATCGCCGTCTCGATGTACTTCTCGTCCTTGTACCCGTTGCAGATGATCAGCGCGCCGGGCTCCTGGCTGGCCGCGAGGGCGATGAGCAGCTCGGGCTTGGAGCCGGCCTCGAGGCCGTAGTTCCAGGGGCGGCCGAACTCGACGATCTCCTCGACGACGTGCCGCTGCTGGTTGACCTTCACGGGGAAGACCCCGCGGTACACACCGGAGTAGTTGTAGTCCGAGATGGCCTTGGAGAAGGCCTCGTTCAGGCGGCGGATGCGGTCCGCCAGGATGTCCGAGAAACGAATCAGGAGCGGGAGCGCGAGGCCGCGGGCCTTCAAGTCCTCGACGAGGTCGAAGAGGTCGATGTGGCGGTCCAGACGCGGATCGGGCCGCACCTGAACGTGCCCTTGCGCGTTCACGGAGAAGTAGGGCTCACCCCATCCGTCGATCTGGTACAGCGCCGCGCTGCGGGCAGGCGTCCAGGGCTCTCCGTTGGCCAGGTCCTTCGTCATCTCTCGCTTCACCCCCCTTGTGAGCGGCCGGTGCGCTGCGCGTCCGACCGGAAAATCGCGGGCAACTTACGGGATCGCCGAGGCCTTGAAAAGTTGGATCGGGGCCGGCGCCGCAACGCGGCCAGACAGGCGCCCGACAGCGCGCAGAGCGCCGCGCCGATGGGTCCCGGGCGCGGGCCGGCCGGTCCGCAGCCGGCCGTACCGCCGCCCCCGCTGCCGGCGAAAACGGCCGGGACGACCTCCGCGTCGGCCTCGGTCCCGGCGTCCGTGCCGTCGGAGGACCCGCCCGCGTCGGGCTCGCCCGCGTCTGCCCGCAGCAGGCCGGCCTCGGCGCCGAAGTGGAGCCACTGCTCGTCGCAGCCGGTCCCGGGTTCGGGCCCCAAGAGCTGTGTCGGCGAGAAGAAAGTCGAAGCCTCCGGGGCGGACGCCGGGCCGCTCAGCTCGACGAGCTGCCGATCCAGGCAGGCGAACGTCCGGCCCCCGATGGCCTGGAGACACGTGAAGGCACGGGGCGCGCCCGCCGTGAAGTCCGCCGAGCCGACCGGCCGGTGCCAGACGACCCCGTCGGCGACGGCGATCAGGGCATCCCCCAGCGGCACGGGCCCGTGCAGCGCGCGCTCGGCGCGGAGGCGCTCCGAGACCTCGCCCCCGGCGTCCGTGGTCTCGTAGAGGCGCACGCCGTCGGCGACGCTCGCGGCCAGGAACACCTGACCCGGAGCCGTCACCGCGTCGACGCCACGGAGGTCCAGGAACTGCGGCGCGGCGTCGAATTCGAGTGTCTGTGACGTCAGCCCCGCCGCGTCCCGGTGCCAGAGCGTCGGCGTCGGGCGCGCCCCGACGGCAAACAGCGCCCCCGGCCCCGCGGAGGCGGCGGAGTCGAGCGCCACGTCCGGGAGCGTGTCCTCCGGGCGAACGGCGCCGGCCGCGGCGTCCACGCCCCAGAACCGCCCGCCCGTCGCGTCGCGGGTGACGAGTGTGGTCCGGTCACCCGTGGCGTGGCCCACCGGAGTTTGTCCCCGCCACTCGGGCGCCTCGGCGACCGCGAAGACGCCCCCCGCCGCGTCCCCGAGCCAGACGCCGTCGGTCAACGGCAAGACGAGCCGGCCGTCGGGCAGGGTGGCGACGTCGGGCACCCGCTCGGCCTCGCCCCAACGGCCGGGGCACACGTACCGGAAGTGCTCGGGGTCCCCGGGGATGGCCACCGCGAGCCCGAAGTTCAATCGAATGATCGCCGGGCGGCCGTCCCGCAGGCTCAGCACCTCGAGCGCCGCGGGCGCGGGGCCGTGGGCGGTCGCGGTCGCGGGGAGCGCCCCGACCAGCGCCGCCCCGGCCAGGGTCAGCGCGCGACGTCGCACTCCGCCAGATCCGCGTCGCACTGCCCGGCGTTCAGCGCCATGTCCATGCAGGTGGCCAGCGCGGCGGCCTCGGCCGGGCAGGTGGCCTCGAGGCAGGCCGTGACCGCCGTGCCCTGGGAGATCGCCTGCGGGATGCAAGCGCGCAGACAGTCGCCGGCGGGCAGCAACTGCGCGCCGCAAGCGGTGCGCGCGCAGCCGCCGACCCCCAGCACGCCCTGGAGAAGGCAGGTGGCGCACGGCTGATCCTCCTGCGCGCAGTTCAGGTAGCAGTCGAAGCTCCCCGGCACCTCACACGCGTCCCGGCAGACGGGCAGCGCCGCGCACGTGCCCTCGTCGGGGGTGAAAGGCTCGACCAGGTTGATGAACGCCAGGCACATCTCGTCCGTCGTGCCCTCGCCCCAGGTCACGTCCCGGGGCATGAGCTGTTCGCCGTTGAACACGGGCTGGTTCGCCGGCGAGTTGTCGTAGGTGCAGGTCAGGCGCAGCTTCTCGCCGGGCTGCATCACGACCTCCTCGCCGGGCAGGAACCGGTAGTTCTGCTGCCAGTTGAAGTCCCAGCGCGGGATGTCCACCAGGCAGGTGCTCTCCGGCGTGTCCGGCCGCGCCTCCACCCGGATCTGCTCGCCGAGCATGTGCATGTGCGGGCTGACGCCCACGATCGTCCACGGCGCGCGGCCGTTATGGTTGAACTCGAGGGTCTGCACGGAGTGCGCGTCGCCGGCGGCGATCTCGAGGCCCAGGTGCGCCAGGGGCCGGCTGCGCAGGGCCGAGGCCGGCGGCGTCGGGCGCGTCCACAGCTGGACCTCGGTCCGGTCCGGCGCGGGGGGCGTGCTCAGCGTGTTGTAGTGGACCTGCATCACGAGCCGGCTGCCGGCCGGGATGATCGTGGCCACCCCCTCGGGCAACGCCTGTTTCTGGAAGCCGGGCACCCAGGCCGCCATGGGGCCGACCGTGCCCAGATTGGTGCCGCCGTAGCAGGAGTAGCCGGGGCCGGCGTCCTCGGCGTCCATCGCCTCCATGTCGGCGATTCGCTCGGCGGGCACGACGTAGACGAGCACGTGATGGACGATCGGCACCACGTCCGGGTCGACGTCCGTCATGGTCACGTAGGTCTCGGCGTCGAAGGTGGCGTCGAGGGGGAAACATCGGTAGTCGTCGGGCCGGGCCGGGTCCGGCGCGTAGGCCTCGGCGGACCGGGTCACGATGGCCGGCGGGCCCTGATCGGTCGCGGTCCGGGGGTCGACGGCGACCACGGAGGCATCGCCCGCCGGCGTGCCGTTGTTCGCCCAGGCCACGAGCAAGGCGCGCTCGCCCTCGGGCATCACGCGCTCCGCGTCGTAGTGGCGACAGTCCGGATCGGCCATCCAGGGCGGCATGCGCCCCGCGGACACCGCGTCCGCCATCGCGCCGGCCATGGCCGAGGCACCGGCGTAGGTGTCGAGGGCGAAGGGCGCGGCCGCGCCGGTCGTGTGGCACTGCGCGCAGCGCGCACCGACGATGGCGGCGATGTCGCCGGACCAGGTGGGCACGCCGACGGGTGCGCCCGCGCCGCCCGTGCCGCCGGCACCGCCGACGACCTGACCGCCGCCGCCGGGCGCGCCACCACTCGCGCCACCGGACGCGGACGCGTCCGCCGCCGAGGCCGCGTCCGACGTGCTGCCGGCATCACAAGCAAACAGCGCCAGGCCCAGGACCGGCGCAAAGACGGGGGCGAGCGCACGGCGGGCCGCCGGGGTTCGGTTCATCGGGGGTCTCCGGGAGTGAGGGGTCTCTCGAACGGAACCCCTGAGTGGCGACCGGGTTGCGCACCCGCTCGTGGTTTTTCGCGCCGCTCGTCGGGCGCCGGACCCATGGTAGACTGAATCCCTTGCGCCGCCATCGACTGATAACACTGATCGGTGCGCTCACCGCGGGCATCGGCGGTCGGGCGTCCGGCCAGATGCCGGGCTGGGCGCTGGACGCGCGCCTCGCGGGCGACGTGGAGCGCGATCGGCCCTTCCTCTCGGGGGATGGCGCGCACACCCACTTCGAGGACACGCAGCGGCTGACCGCGAGCGCCGGCGCCGAGGGCGAACTGTGGCTCGGCGACCACGTGTCGCTCGGGGGCCGGGTGGACACGGGCGACCTGACCTGGGCCACGGACGGGTTCACGATCAGCGGGCGCGACGCCGCCGAGGAGGCCCGCGAGACGGCGTTCCTCCGCGAGGCCTGGGTGGCCTTCGAGGTCGGCGAGGACACCGGCTTCCGGGCCGAGGCGGGCCGTCGCCGCGCGACGCTCGGGGCCGGCCTGCTGCTGGACGACTTCGCCCTCGGCGGCACGGCCGAGCTCACCCACGGCCCCTTCGGCGTGCGCACCGGCGCCCTCGTCCCCGGCCCGGACCTGGTGCCGGCGGGTCCGCCGATCTTCTTCGCCACCCTCGAGTACGCGTTCGGCGCGGCGGGCCGCGTCGCGCTGCTTTATGCCCGGGACACCGGCGCCGGGGACGAGGTGGAGGCGGACGTCGCGCGGCAGTTCGATCTCCGGGCGCTGGACGCCGCCGCGCAGCGGGGTCGACAGGCCAGCGCCGTCGCCGGGGCGTGCCTGGACCCGCCGCCGTCGACCTCCGTGGACGCCGTGCTGAACTGGGTGGGCGCCGAGTTCGAGCACCAGTTCGCCGGCCTGAAGGTCGAGGCCGCCTGGCTCACCGTCTTCGGCCACTTCGACGTCGACGCGCGCCTGGAGAACGAACGCTGCATCGAGCTCCTGACGCGGCGCGGCCGGCCGACGTCACGCCATGCGGAGACCGAGGCTCTGGGGCACGCCGCCAGCCTGGGCGCGCGCTACCACCTCTCCGGCCCCTGGTTCCCGGGGTTCTTCGGCCTGTGGATGTCGGGCAACGCGGGCAAACCCGGGGCCGGCGGCGACTACGAGGGGTTCTTGTCCATCGCCCCCTACCCGACCCGGCCGGACCTCTTCTTCGACGTCGGCGCCACGAGCAGCGTCCGCACGGACCGCGCGGCCACGTCGGGCATCAACGGCCGCGGCGTGTGGGCGTTCGGGCCCACGCTCCTGTTCGCGCCCACCGAGGACCTCTCGTTCGAGGCGACTTTTGCCTGGCTTTTCGCCGACGAGACCAACCCCGCGACGGGTGGTCGCGACTACGGCCCCGAGGTCGACCTGCGGATCGACCTGGATCTCGACCGGCGCTTCTCGCTGTTCGCGGCGGGCGCGGTCACCCCGCTCGGCGACTTTCATCCGGAGCGGCGAACGGCCTGGCAGGCCGCGCTCGGCGGGCTGTGGTCCCTGGAGGGCGGGCCGCCGGACGAGTGAACCCGAGTGAAGTTGCGGGGTTCCTCCCGCCGAAGAAGAATCCGCACGCGCCGCGCAACCCGGGCGGCGCCCACGGGTTGTGGTGATCGAGACGCGTCCCCCGAAACGAGCACGTCGATGGAACTCACGCTGCTGCTGCTGGTCTTCACCTTGTGGGACGCCCTGCCCGGCCTGACGCCCGAGGACCGCGAAGTGATCCGCAACCTGGAACTGCTCGAGAACCTGGACCTGACGCACGACCTCGAGATGTTCGTGCCGCCGGCCGACGAGCCCGTGACCCCCGACGCGCCCCGGACGCCCGACGACGGCCTCGGCGCCGGCGGAGCGATGCCGTGAGCGAGCAAAGAGAGCGAAGCCCACTCGGGGGGCCGACCCGCGCAGCGGGCGGGGGGGCGGTGCCATGACCACCGTGCTCCCCTTTCCCACCGATCCGGACGCCGCGCTCATGTGCCGCGTCCGCGACGGCGACGACGACGCCTTCACGCGCCTCTTCGCGAACTGGCGCCGGCCGCTCGTGCGCTTCACCGTTCGTTTCGTCGGCGACCAGGCCCGCGGCGAGGAGCTCGCGCAGGACGTCTTCCTCAAGGTCTACCGCGCCCGGGAGCGCTACGAGCCCCGCGAGCGTTTCGCCGCGTACCTGTTCCGGGTGGCCACGAACCACTGCCTGAACGAGCTGCGCCGAAGCGAGCACAAGGCCCGCGGCGACAACGTCGAGGATCTGGCGCAGGAGCCCGCGGACGCGCACCAGGCGGCGGCGGACGCCGTCTTCGAGGCGGCCGAGATCCAGGTCGCCGTGCGCGCCGCCGTGGGCAAGCTGCCCCCGACGCAGCGCGCCGCCCTCCTGCTCCTGCGCGAGGAGGGCCTGGGATACGAGGAGATCGCCGACGCCCTGGAGACCTCGGTCTCGGCGGTGAAGTCGCTCCTGAACCGGGCCCGGAAGGCCCTGGTCGCCGAGCTTCAGCCGTTTCTGGAACACCCGCTGGCCGTCTCCGGCGCGGCGGGCGGGGAGGCCGTGTCATGACCACCACGACACGCGACAATCGACTCGCCGTCCGGGTGCAGGACGGCAGCAAGCCACAGCCCGGCGAAGCGCCGGATGCCTACTTGCTGCGGACCCACGAGGGCGAGGCGCGGGCGCTCCGGCTGTTCGAGCTCGACCGCCCCGAGCCCTCGGTGGACTTCGACGAACGGTTCTTCGACCGCCTGGCCGGCCAGAGGCTGATCGAGCGGGCGCAGGCCCTCGAGAGCTCGGAGCTCGCGCCGGTGGACCCGCGCCTCGAGGCGCTGCTCGACCTGGACGCACCGCAGCCCGGCGAGGGCTTCGACCGCGCGTTCCGTCAGCGCTGGCGGCGGGTGATGTCCGAGGACGGCGAGCTCCGCATCCCCGCCGCGGATCCGCTGCGCGCCCCGGGCCTGCCGAACCACGACTCGCCGATGTTCGAGCGCATGCGTCAGCGCCCGCCCTTCAGCCGGCGCAACCTGGCCGTCGTGCTCTTCGCGACCGCGGCGAGCCTGGTCGTGACCTTCTACTTCGCGATGCGCGTCGAGGCCCTGGACCCCCCAGAGGGCGACCTGCCGATGGTGGCGCACATGGATCTGCTCGAACACTACGATGAGCTCGAGGCCTTCGAGGCGCTGCGGGACGAGGAGACGTTCGACGTCGTCGCCAGCCTGGACACCCTCGCCCTCGACGATGACCTGGCCGATGACCCCGACAAGGGCCCCGACGCGCCGGCGCCGGAGGTGAAGACTCAATGAACACGCGCGCCCCCCTGCCCGCCCTCGCCCGCCTCTTCGGGCCCATCGGCCTCGCCGTGCTCCTGCTGGCCGGCGCCGCGCACGCCCAGGCCCCGGCCTCGGCGCCGGCCTCGGCGGGAGACGACGCGGACTTCGCCGCCAACGCCGAGAAGTGGCAGAAGCTGAGCGACGCCGAGAAGGCCCAGCTGCGCGATAAGCTGCGCACCTTCAACGAGCTCCCGAAGGAGACGAAGGCCGAGCTGCGCGACCGCTGGCGCCGGTTCCGCGACCTGCCCGAGGCCGAGCGCGAGGCCATCCGGCGCCACTGGGCGACCTATCGCGACCTGCCCCCGCGGGAGCGCAAAGCCCTGCGCGAGAACTTCGAGCGCTACCGCGACCTGCCGCCCGGCGAGCGCTCCCGGATGCGCAAGCTGCACAAGCGCCTGCTCGAGATGAGCCCCGCCGAGCGCGAGCGATTCCTGGAGAACCTGAAGCGCTGGCGCGATCTCAGCCCCGAGGAGCGTCGCCGGCTGAAGCAGCGCATCCGCAAGCGCCGCGGGGGCTGAGCGACCCGCGTCGCCTCAGGTCTGGAGCTCCGGCAGCGGCAGGCGGAGCTGGCGTGGCGCGTCCTCGGCCACCAGGTTGGCCGCCGAGAGGCCCACCAGCCGAATCGCCCGTGCGTCGTCGGCGAGCACGCCCCGGAGCAGGGCCTCGCCCAGGGCCAACAACTCCGCGGCCTCGGCCACGGGCGCCTCGGGCGTGCGACTGCGCGTGATCGTCGCGAAGTCCGAGAAGCGGACCTTGACCGTGACCGTTCGGGCCCGCCGGCCGGCCCGCCGCAAGCTCTCGGCCACGTCCTCGGCGTGGTGCCGCATCAGCTCCACCAGCGCGTCCAGGTCGCGAATGTCCGTCGCCAGCGTCGTCTCCGCGCCGCGGCTGCGCGGCTCGCGTGAGGTCTCCACGGGTCGTTCGTCCCGCCCGAAGGCCTGGTCGTGCAGGAAAAGGCCCCAGCGGCCCAGGTGCGCCGCCAGTTCCTCCGGCCGGCGTGTCCGCAGATCGGCGACAGTCTGCAGCCCCAACGCGCGCAGGCGCTCCGCCGTCGCCGGCCCCACGCCCCAGAGCGCGTCGATGGGCAAGGGCGCCAGGAACGCCTCGACCGCGTCCGGCGGCACGATCACCAGGCCGTCCGGCTTGCGGTGACCGCTGGCCAGCTTGGCGATGAGCTTGTTCGGCCCGACGCCGGCCGAGGCGGTCAGACCCGTGACCTCGCGCACCCGGAACTTCAAGTATTTCGCGACCTTGCCTGCCAGAGGCTCGCCGAGTCGATTCTCGGTGACGTCCAGGAAGGCCTCGTCGAGCGCCAGGGGCTCGATCCGGTCGGTGACCTCACGGAAAACACCGTGAATCAGCCGGCTCGCCTCGCTGTACTTGCGGAAATCGGGCGGGATGAACACGGCCTGCGGGCACAGGCGGCGCGCTTGCGAGCACGGGATCGCCGAGCGGACGCCGAACGCCCGGGCCTCGTACGACGCCGCGCAGACCACGCCGCGGCTGTTGGGCGACCCGCCGACGACGACCGGGCGTCCGCGCAGCTCGGGCCGGTCGCGCTGCTCGACGGACGCGTAGAAGGCGTCCATGTCGACGTGCACGATCTTCCGGAGCGGCCCGCCCGATGGGGTCACGGGCGGCGCGCCGTCAGCGGCCGGCGTAGAAGGGCACCTCGAGGCCGAGGGTGAACGCGGAGAGCTGCACGGCGTTGTCCGGCGTCGAGGGCATGAAGTGCCAGCGCACGAAGGGGGCGAAGGCCACGCCCTCGTCCGGCGCGCCGAAGAAGTCGAGCTCGTAGCTCAGGCCGAGCTGGAAGAGCGCACCGCCGCCGGCGCCATCCGGCGCGCCCTTGACCGACTTCTCCGGGGTGAGCGAGCCGCCGCCGACGCCCGTGCCGAGGAGCGCCACGAGGCCCTCCGTGCCCCAGCCGGGCCGGTAGGTGGCTTGCAGGAAGAAGCCCCCGAGGCCGGCCGCGAAGTCGTCCGCGCTGCCCCCGGCGCCGCCGAACTCGAGGCCCAGCGTGAGGCGGTCGATGACCTCCTCGCCGAAGCGGAACTGCCCGCCGGAGCCGACATAGGTGCCCGTGTCGCGGCCCTGGTCGTCGACGCCCGTGCCGAGCACGGCGCCGCCGCCGCCACCGATGTACCAGCCGCGCTTGCCGCGCGTGTCCTCGGCGGCGCCTGCCGGGTGCGCGGCGAGGGCGAGGGTCGATGCGATCAGGGCGGGCAGGGCGACGCGCGTGTTTTTCATGCGCGGGATTCTGCCCCCGCCGGGGCGGCCCCGGCAAGCCGGCAGTGGCCCCCCCGCCCCCCGGGCCCAACTTTGCCGCTCGTTCCGGGCCATGCCATAGTCCCGCGCGAGGTGCCCGATGGCCGAGTTTCGTCTGCTGTACGTCCTGAATTTCGGCAACGCGGAGTCCGGCCGGGCCGAGGAGACCGTGCGCGACCGGCTCGCGTGCCGCCGCCTCGTCACGGCGTTCAACGGCGTGTTCCACGGCGGCGATCCCGTACGGCTCGTGGTGCTGTGCATCGACAAGCGGGACATGGCGACGGTGCACGCCTGGATCGAACGCGCCGCGCAGACGAACGGCTACGGCGACCCCCCCCGCATCGAGGTCCACTTCGGCGGGGACGTGACGGACGAGCAGGTCGACGGCGCAATCCACTTCCGCCCGGACACCGACTACACGGAAGAGGGCCTGTTCCGCGCGTTCGAGGAGCAGCAGCAGCGCCAGAAGGCCACGCCCTACGAGGCCGACATCGTCACGGACATCTACGACCTCGACCGGATCAGCGAGGTCCGCCGGTTCGTGCCGGACTTCGAGGGCAGCGTGTACGCCAACGCCAAGGCCCGGCCCAAGTACCCGGAGGTCCTGGCCTTTCTGGCGCAGCGCGGCGGGAGGGCGCACGTGCTCGACCTCGGCTGCGGCGCCGGCGCGTTCTACGGGCTGCTCCAGCGATGGTCCCGGGCGACGGGCAACGTCATGCCCGGCTACCTGGGCATCGACTACAGCCGCACGGCCATACTGCGGGCGCGGCGCGCCTACCCCGAGGCGCACTTCCGCTGGGGCAGCGTCACCGCGGTCGACGCCTGGCCCGGGCAGTACGACCTCGCCGTGGGCACCTCCGTGTTCCCGTTCGTCGACCCCGAGGGCCAGCTCGTCGGCCTGGAGAAGGCCCTGGCGGCCTGCAATGGCCACCTGTTCACCGGCGTGCCGACCCGGGTGGAGGGCCGCTACCCCGCAGCGCCGGCGATTCGCCAGCAGCTCTTCCTCGACGGCCGTGCCCTGCCCTCCAACTTCGCCGACCACGGCGAGGTCATGAAGATCCTGGCGCGCTACCCGCAGACCAAGGTCGAGTCGAGCCGCGGCATCGTCGCCTTCAAGCGGGCCGACGTCGCGGAGATGTACACGCGCGTGGACATCGAGCCCGAGGTCGAGGCGGCGCTGCTCGCCCAGGGCCTCTCCGATGCGCAGGTCACCGACGCCCTGCGCGCCCGCTACGGCCTCGCGCCCGACGAGGGCCCCTTCGAGATCTGCCGCCTCGCACTCTGGCCCCCGGGCGCCGACGCGTTGCCCCCCGCTCCCGGCCTGCCCGTCGACCTGCACGCCGAGGACTGGTCCGCCGTCCCGAAGCGCTGAGACCGGCCCCGGCCGGTCGCCGCCCCGACCTCCGGGGTGGTGTGCTCTTGCTCCGAAATCCCGCCCCGTGCCGTGGCCCGCTCTTTGCAGTGGGGTCTCCTCGAATTCACTCTTCTGCACATTCGAGGTGACATCTCCATGACGACGACCCCTCACAAGCGTCCCGCACCCGCTCCGGAACGCCTCGGCATCCTGCTCCAGGGCATGGGCGCCGTGGCCAGCACGGTGGTGGCTGGTGTCCTGGCCATCCGCCAGGGCCTCGGCGAGCCCGTCGGCTCGCTCACCCAGATGAGCCACATCCGCCTGGGCAAGCGCACCGAGAACCGCAACCCGAAGATCAATGAATTCGTGCCCTTGGCCAACATCGAGGGCATCGTCTTCGGCGGCTGGGACATCTTCGGCGGCGACCTCTACGAGGCCTGCACGCACGCCGAGGTCCTCGAGCCCACGCTGCTCGCCAAGCTCGAGGGCGCGCTGCGCGAGATCAAGCCGATGCCCGGCGCGTTCGACCCGAACTACGTCAAGCGGCTCAACGGCACGCACATCAAGCCCGGCACGCGCCGCGACTGGGCCAACGCGCTGCGCCAGGACATCCGCGACTTCAAGGCCAAGAACAACCTCGACCGCGTGGTGCTGGTGAACTGCTCCAGCACCGAGGTCTACATCGAGCCCGGCCCCGTCCATCAGTCGCTGGAGGCCTTCGAGCGCGGACTGGATGAAAACGACTCCACCATCAGCCCGGCGATGGTGTACGCGTACTCCGCTTTGATGGAGGGCGTGCCCTACGCCAACGGCACGCCTTCGCTGGCCGCGGACATCCCGGCGCTCCTCGCCCTCGCCGACCAGAAGTCCGTGCCCGTCGCCGGCAAGGACTTCAAGACCGGCCAGACGATGCTGAAGACGGTCCTGTCGCCGATGTTCAAGGCCCGCATGCTCGGCGTGCGCGGCTGGTTCTCGACGAACATCCTGGGCAACCGGGACGGCGAGGTCCTCGAGGATCCCGAGTCCTTCAAGTCCAAGGAGAAGACCAAGCTCGGCGTGCTGGACACGATCCTGCAGCCCGAGACCTACCCCAGCCTCTACGGCAACCTCTACCACGCGGTGCGGATCAACTATTACCCGCCGCGCGGCGACTCCAAGGAGGGCTGGGACAACATCGACATCTTCGGGTGGCTCGGCTACCCGATGCAGATCAAGGTCGATTTCCTGTGCCGGGACTCCATCCTGGCCGCGCCCATCGTCCTCGACCTGGCGCTCTTCCTCGACCTGGCGCAGCGCGCCGGCCGCAAGGGCATCCAGGAGTGGCTGAGCTTCTACTGGAAGGGCCCGATGACGGCGTCCGGTCTCTACCCGGAGCACGACCTCTTCATCCAGCTCACCAAGCTGAAGAACAACCTGCGCCACATGATGGGCGAAGAGCTCATCACGCACCTCGGGACCGAGTACTACGAGTACCCGAGCGAGGGGAGTCACTGACCATGTCCACGCAAGTCGAACAGGCCGTGATCCTCGCCGCCGGCCTCGGCAGTCGAATCCGCAGTGACGCCCAGCCGCTGCCCAAGCCCCTCGTCAAGGTCGGTGGCCTCACGCTGCTCAAGCGCACCATCCTCACGGCCAAGGCCGCGGGCGTGAAGCGTTTCGTGATCATCGTGGGCTGCATGGGCGACCAGGTCCGCGCCAGCCTCGACGGCGACACGGACATGGACGGCCTCGAGCTCGTGTGGGTGCAGAACGAGCAGTACACGCTGAAGAACGGCGTGAGCGTGCTCTGCGCCCGCCCCCACATCCGGGGCGAGTTCTTCCTGACCATGTCCGATCACATCGTCGAGAAGTCGGTGTGGCAGACCCTGCAGGCCGAGCCGGCCCGCGGCGGCCTCGTGCTGGCCGTGGACCGCAAGATCTCCACGATCTTCGACATGGACGACGCCACCAAGGTCCGCGTCGGCGAGCGCGAGAGCATCCAGGCCATCGGCAAGGCGCTCACCGAGTTCGACGCGATCGACACGGGTGTCTTCCGCTGCGACCCGGCGCTCTTCGACGCCCTCGAGACCTTCCGCACCGAGAACGGCGACGCGTCGCTGTCCGAGGGCGTGCAGACGCTCGCCCGCGCCGGCAAGGCCCGCGTGGCCGACATCGGCGACGCCTGGTGGCAGGACGTCGACGATCCCCCCTCGCGGAAGATCGCCGAGAAGGTCCTGTTCGCCAAGCTGACCAAGAAGACGGACGGCCCGGTGAGCCGGAACATCAACCGGCGCTTCAGCAAGACCATCACCCGCATGGTCATGAACACCGGCGTGGTGCCCAACCACATGACCGCGGTCGGCCTGATCCTCGGCCTCGCCGCCGCCATCGCGACGGCGTTCGCCACGCCGACGAGCGCGTGGCTGCTGGCGGTGGGCGCGGTGCTCTACCAGACCTCGTCCATGATCGACGGCTGCGACGGCGAGATCGCCCGCCTGAAGTTCAAGCACAGCGCGAGCGGCGAGTGGTTCGACACCATCTCGGACGACATCGTGAACCTGGGCTACCAGCTCGCGCTGGGCATCGCGATGTTCAACTTCACCGGCGAGAAGCTGTGGCTGAACATCGGCATCGCGAGCTTCGTGCTCGGGTGGTTCGTGGCCGGCAACCTGTACCGCAAGCTCCTGGCGAGCGGCAAAGGCACCCACCTGGCCATCGAGTGGGCCTACCAGCGCACGGACAGCCTCTACCAGCGCATCATCGCCAAGGTCGAGTTCATGGCCCGGCGCGACTTCTACTCGCTGGCGCTCATGTTCCTCGTGCTCTTCGGCCTCGCCAAGCCCGCCCTCGCCCTGAGCTTCGTCACCGTGGTCCTGGTGTTCGCCCAGTGGGCCGCCACGACCGCGCAGGAAGCTGCCCGCCGTCACGCCGAGACCGAGACGCAGAACGCGTGAGCCGGTCGCATTGACAGCCCCGCCCCCGTGGGCGAGGGTTCGCGTCGATGCTTACCCTGAGTCATCTCCGGAAGACCTACGGCGCCCACGTCGCCGTGGACGACCTCAGCCTGCACATCCGCGCGGGTGAGGTCTTCGGCCTGCTCGGCCCCAACGGCGCCGGCAAGAGCACCACGGTCTCCATGGCCGTGGGGCTGCTCTCGCCGGACGCCGGCACCGTGGACATCGGCGGCCAGGGTGCGCCGACGCAGCCCGAGGTCCGCCGGCTGCTCGGCGTCGCCCCGCAGTCCCTGGCCATCTACGAGGACCTGAGCGCCGAGGAGAACCTGCGGTTCTTCGCCCGGATGTTCGGTCTCTCGGGCGCCGCGCTGCGCACCCGGGTCGACGCCGCGCTGGCGCTCGCCGACCTGCAGGACCGCCGCAAGGACGCCGCCTCGACCTTCTCCGGGGGCATGAAGCGTCGCCTCAACATCGCCGCCGCGATGGTGCACGACCCCAAGCTGCTGCTGCTCGACGAGCCGACCGTGGGGGTCGACCCGCAGTCGCGCAACGCCATCCTGGAGCGCATCGAGGCGATGCGGGCCGAGGGGCGCACCGTCATCTACACCACGCACTACATGGAGGAGGCCGCGCGCATCTGCGACCGCGTGGCCATCATCGACCACGGCAAGGTCCTGGCCGTGGACACGGTGGCGAACCTGATCGCGGCCCACGGCGGCGATCCGCTGCTGACCGTGACCACGAGCGACGGCCCGGAGCAGATCCGCACCCGGGATCCCGTGGGCGACCTGGCCCGGGTCGCGGCCGGTCGCACCGTGCTGGACTTCCGCCTCGACCGCGCCGATCTCGAGCAGGTCTTCCTGAATCTCACCGGCCGCACGCTCCGCGACTGAGCGAACGAGCGCTCCCAAGGACCCGACCCCGATGCAGGCCCTCCTCGCCCTCGCCGGCAAAGACCTGATGCTCCTGCGGCGCAACCGCGGACACCTCTTCTTCACGTTCGTCTGGCCGCTGGTGGCCGCGCTGTTCTTCGGCACCGTTTTCGGCGGCGGCGGGGACGACAACGGCAAGATCACCGTACGTGTGGTGGACGAGGACCAGACGCCGGCGTCGGCGCAGCTGATCGCGGCGGTGGGGCGCATGGAGGGCGTGGAGACGACCCCGGCGACCCGCGAGGCGGGGCTGGACGCGGTGCGGCACAGCAAGGCCGCCGCCGTGGTGATCGCCCCCAAGGGTTACGGTGATGCGGCCGAGCGCCTGTTCTACGGCGCCCCGCCCGAGATCGAGCTGTGGGTCGACCCCAGCCGCAAGGCCGAGGCGGCCATGCTCGAGGGGCAGCTCATGGGCGCCTCGATGGAGCGCATGCAGACGCTGTTTCAGGGCGGGGACGCCGCGGCGAAGCAGGTCGACCGGGCCATCGCCGACGCCGCAGGCCTGCCGGACGGGGGCGACGCGACGCTCGTAAAGTTCCTGGGCGAGGTGAAGACCTTCGTCGGCGGGCGCCCCCCGGCCAGCGCCGCTCCGGCACCGGCCGAGGCGGGCGCCGCGAAGTCCGGGGGCTGGGAGCCCGTCTCCGTGCATCGCCACGAGGTCCAGGACGAGACGCGCGGCCCCCGCAGCGGCTTCGAGGTCGCCTTCCCGCAGGGGGTGCTGTGGGGCATGCTCGGCTGCGCCCTCGGCTTCGCGTTGAGCCTCGTCACAGAGCGCAGCCGCGGCACCCTGGCGCGCCTGCGCACATCTCCCCTCACCCGCACTCACGTGCTCGCCGGCAAGGCCCTCGCCTGCTTCGTCGCCCTGCTCGGTGTTCAGGCGCTGCTCTTCACCATCGGCGCGGTGGCGTTCCGGGTGATCCCCAGCTCCGTGCCGATGCTCGTCGCCGGCTGCGTGTCCCTGGCGGCGGCCTTCGTGGGCATCATGATGGTCGTGGCCGTGCTCGCCCGCTCGGAACAGTCCGCCGGCGGTCTGGCCTGGGCGGTGTTCCTGCCCCTGTCGATGGTCGGCGGGGGCATGGTGCCGCTGTTCGCCATGCCGGCCTGGATGCAGGCGGCCGGCAACTTCAGCCCGGTGAAGTGGGGCATCCTGGCGCTCGAGGGCGCCATCTGGCGCGGCTTCACCTGGGCGGACATGACCCTGCCCTGCGGCATCCTGGTGGCCGTGGGCGTTTTGTGTTTCAGCGTCGGCGCGCGGCTCTTCGCCCGCACCGAGGCCTGAGGCCGGCGCCGGTCAGGGCGCGGCGGACGCCGGAGCGGTCACGGCCGCGGGCACGGCCTTCGACCCGCCGAAGAACGGGAACGGCAGCCGCAGGATGCCCGTGACGACCAGGGCCAGCACGATCAGGGTGACGATGCCCGTCCGCTTCGCGCGGTCGGGGCTCGTCTCCTTCTTCCACTTGAGCGGCACGTGCATCAGGCCGAAGGCGACGAGCATGATGCCCAGGTGCTCGATGCGATAGGGCACGAGGCCCATGCTGAAGACCAGGACGGTGCCCAGGACGACCTGCAGGCCCATGAAGCCGTGGGTCGACCCGAAGAGCGCGCGCTGGAGCTTGCCATAGTCGCGGCCGCGCGCCGCGGTGACGAGCATCACGACGGCCGTGACGACCAGCAGGAGCAGCACCAGGTACTTGTTGTGCGCGTGAATCGTGCGCAAGACGTCCATCGAGATTCAGCCTTTCGAGTTCGGGTCCGGACGCGGGGAATTCCGTCGGGACGGGTCGAGATTTTCGGAAGCCGGGTGAGCACCCGTGGCATCGTTATGCCACGTTCGACCCGGTCGGCCCCGCGCCGAGATCCGAAATTCGCTTCAAGGAGACCAAGAGATGCCGTTCGAGCTCCCTGCGTTGCCGTTTGCTCCCGATGCCCTCGAGCCCCACTACTCCGCCAAGACCCTGAGCTTCCACCACGGCAAGCACCACCTCGCCTACATCAACAAGACGAACGAGCTGGTCGCCGGCACGAAGTACGCCGAGCTCGGCCTCGAGGACCTCATCCGCGCCGCCAAGGCGGACGGCAACAACGGCCTCTTCAATCAGTCCGCCCAGATCTGGAACCACACGTTCTTCTGGAACAGCCTGAAGCCGGCCGGCGGCGGGGCCCCCACGGGCGCCATCGGCGAGGCCATCAACGCCGCGTTCGGCGACTACAAGACCTTCGTCGAGAAGTTCAAGGCCTCGGCCGCGGGCAACTTCGGCAGCGGCTGGACGTGGCTCGTGCAGAAGGAGGGCAAGCTGGAGATCGTCAACACCTCCGGCGCGGGCACGCCCCTCACCGAGGCCGGCCAGAAGGCCATCCTGACGGTGGACGTCTGGGAGCACGCCTACTACATCGACTACCAGAACCGCCGCCCGGACTTCGTCCAGGCGTTCTTCGATCACCTGGCGAACTGGGACTTCGCCAACGCCAACCTCAAGGGCTGAGCCGAACGCTCTCCCGCCAGGCCGGCGCCACGGCGAACGCCGAGGTGAGCCGCGCCAGATCCCCCGTCTCGGGCAAAGCCGAGATGCCCGCGAGTCGGGCGAGGATGCGCTCCGGCGCCTCTCCTCCCCGCCGCAGGGCCTCCACCGCGATGGCGTCGTCGCGTTTGGAGAGCTTGTCGCCCGTGGGCGTCAGCACCAGGCCCACGTGGGCGTACTGCGGCAGCGGGCGCGAGAGCAGGCGCAGCAACAGCACCTGCCGCACGGCCGAGGTCAGCAGGTCGAGCCCGCGCAGCACCTGCGTGCAGCCCATCTCCACGTCGTCCCAGGCGCAGGCGAGCTGATAGGCCGCCAGCGAGTCCGTGCGCCGCACGACGAAGTCCCCGAGGGCGACGGCGTCCATCTCCACGCGCCCGCAGACGGCGTCGTCGAAGCCGACGAGCGGCCCCGTGCCGAGGCGCTCCAGGGCGGCGGGCACGTTCAGGCGCAGCGCGGCGCGGCGGCCGTTCGGCAACACGATGGGCGAGAGCGAGTCCAGGGGCGCGGGCGCGGCCGGCCGGCAGGTGCCCGGGTAGATGGGCCCTTCATCGCCGGCGTGGGGCGCGAGACCGGCCTGGGCGACCTCTTTCCGGGAACACCCGCAGGGGTAGAGCAGCCCCATCGCGTTCAGGCGCTCCAGCGGCGCCGTATACAGGTCGAACCGCGCCGACTGCTGATAGGGGCCTGCGGGACCGCCCTTGCGAGGCTCCTCGTCGTAGACCAGCCCGAGCCAGTCCAGGTCGGTGTAGATGCCCTCGAGCGCGCCCGCAGGCACCGCCGCGGGGTCGAGGTCCTCGACCCGCAGGATGTTGGGTATCCCGCTCGCCCGCGCCCAGAGCCACGCCAGCAGCGCCGTGCGCACGTTGCCCAGATGCAGGCGCCCCGTCGGCGTGGGCGCGAACCGACCCGCCCCACGCATGGGCGCGCTTACATCCAGAACCAGGCGACCGCCGCGCCGATGCTGGCCGCCGCGACCACACCGGCCACGATGAGCACCGTGGTCTTGCCGCTCGATCGTGCCGGCTCGGCCATGGCCCGGAGCTGCACCGTGCCGCGCTTCCGTTCGGGGCCCGGCGCGGGACGCGCTGCGACGCGGGGCACGGGGGCCGTCGCGGCTCGGGCGGGCTTCGGCGCGGGGGCCGGCGCGGGCGGCGCCGACGGAGCCGGCGGTGCCTCGGGATCGGTGGCGCCCTCCAGCGCGTCGTTCATGGCGCGCTCGACGTCCCCCTTGGTGATCGCGGTGAACATGCCGCCGGCGACGGCGAACTTCACGCGGTTCTGCACCTGATCGGCGGGCGTCGGTTCGGGGTCCACGTGCACGGACGAGGGCTCGCGACCGCTGAGATCGAGCGCGGGCTGAAGCAGCAGCGTCGCGAGCGGGTCCGCAGCCGGCGACAGGTCCACGGCCTGCGCGATGGTGTGGCCGTCGTCGTCCTCCCCTTCGGGGAACGCGTCCGGCAACGCCGCCGGTTCGAGGGACTTGGCGGCCTCCTCGAGGCCGGGCTGGGTCGTCTCCATGGAGTCGAGCTCACCCGCCGCGATCGAGGCGTCGATGCTGGCGGCCATGGCCGCGGCGTCGAAGGGCGAGCCGGCGCCGTCGTCGACGGCCGGCGACGAGGCCGCGAGGGTCTCGCCTGTGAAACGCGTCATCGCCAGGGCGTCGATCGTCAACGGCTCGAGGGCCTGGATCATCGCCTCGGCGGACTCGTAGCGGTTGCGCGGGTCCGGGTCCGCGGCCTTGCGCAGCAGGTGATCGAGCAGCGCCGGGATGCGTGTGCCATCGGGCGTGGTGCGCAGCGGCGGGCGCGGCTGGCTGATGTGCGCCCGGCAGATCTCGAACGGGTTCTGCGCGGTGATGAAGTGCTCACCCCGCAGGAGACAGAAGCCGATCAGCCCGAGCGCGTAGATGTCCGTGCGCCCGGTGACCTCTTTCTGGAGCCACTGCTCGGGCGCCATGAACCGCGGGCTGCCGAACACCTGGCCGTTGACCGTCAGCGAGCCCGCCCCGGAGTCGGCGAGCAGCTTGGTCAGGCCGAAGTCGATGACCTTGACCGTGATGCCCTGCTGGCCGCCGCGCGTGAGCAGCAGGTTCTCGGGCTTCAGATCGCGATGGATCACGCCCTTGGCGTGGCAGGCCGCCAGCGCCAGCAGGGTCTGGTACAGGATGAGCGTGACCTCGAGCGGCGTGAAGCTGCGCCGCGCCATCGAGGCCTTCAGGCTCATGCCCTCGACCCGCTCCATGACCATGCACGGCGTGCCGTCTTCCAGGAAGTCGTAGTCGAGCAGCGTGACCAGGTGGGGGTGGATCAGGGCCGCGATGGCCCGCGCCTCCAGGTGAAACCGCTGGTCGGCGTCCTTCTGGCTTCGGGCCGCGGCGTTGAGCACCTTGATGGCCACGTGCCGACCGAGGCGGGTGTCCTCGGCGTCGTACACCACACCCATGCCGCCGCGCCCCAGGATGGAGCTGACCTTGTATTTGCCCAGCAGGGTTTCGCCGATGCGATGATCGAGCACTCCGGCCATCGATTGTCTCGCGTCGCTCCTGCATCCAGCGCGTTGGCGGGGGCCGCCGGGGGTTGGGGGACGATAACACAGTGCGGCGGGATTACAGCCGAATCTGGTAGCATGCGCGCATGCGACCGTCCCCTTCGCGCCCGGAGCGCGTGCCGCCCTGCGTGCGAACGGCCGCCGCCGTCCTGATGCTCCTGCTCCCGTTCGAGCTCACCGGTTGTGAGTCGGGTCCTGCTGCGAGCCTCAGCGCCCGCGCCGAGGCCGGCGCCTCCCCCGACGCCGTCGCGCCGACGGATGGTCCGCGCGACGCCCGGTCGCCGGACGCGACGACGGACGTCTTCCTGGCGCCGAACGATCTCAGCGTGATCGTCGACTACGGCGCGCTGCCGGATCTGCCGCCCCTGCCCGCGGACGAGGGCGTCCTGCCCGACGCCGAGCCGCCGCGCACGGACGGGCCGCCGGAGCTGCGCTGGATTCCGTCCGCGGTGAGCCTGCGCGAGGCGCGGGAGCCGGCGGCGCTCCGGCTCGGCCTCGAAGGCGTCGCGCCGGCGGCCCCCGTGGTCGTCACGCTCTCCGCCCCGCCGGGCATGCACCTCGACCCGGCGACGCTCACGCTGGACGCCGACCACCGGGCCGGCGTGACCTACCTGAGCGCGGACGTCGACGCCGACGAGGACGACACCTTCGGCCGGGTCTCCGCCGAGGCCGCCGGCCTGGCGCCCGCGACCGTGCCCTTCGTCGTCTACGACGCCCACGTGACGTGGGAGATGCTGCTCGACCCGGCCGAGCTCGACTTCGTCCGCAGCAGCAACGACAAGACGCGCCGCCTCACGGTCGAGAACCTGATGAACGGGCGCCCCGTCGCCGCGGCCGAGATCAACCTGCGCGGCAAGGGCACGCTCGTCTGCCCGCGGCGCTCCTTCACGGTGCGTTTCCAGAGCCCGGTGCGCCTGCAGAACAGCCCGCCCCTCGAGGACGTCGTCCTGATCGCGCTGTGCGAGGACCCGCTCGTGATGCGGTCGCGCGTCTCCCTGGAGCTGCTCGCGCGCCTCGACCTCTTCCCGGCCTGGTTCTCGTACGTGGAGCTGCGCTACGGCGGCGACACGCGCGGTGTCTATCTGCTCATCGAGCGGCCGAAGAGCGCCGTCGCCCGCGAGTACCCCGAGAACACGCTGGTGCTGCGCCGCCTGAGCGACGCGGAGGTGGAGATCGACCGGCCCGACGAGGCCGAGATCGTGGACCGCGAAGCCTTCCTGGCCCCGTATCTGGCCTTGTACACGCTGCGCGAAGCCTTGCAGGACGAGCTTTTGCTCTCGGAGCTGCAGCGCCGCATGATGTACGACCAGTACCTGCTGCTCGTCGCCTACAACAGCGTGATGGCCAACGGCGACAACATCGACGAGGTCTACTTCTACGACCGGAGCGCCCCGCCGAACCGGCCCGAGGCCGCGACGCCCTTCTTCTCGGTCATGGCCTGGGATCAGGACGAGATCTTCCGGAACTGCCACACGCCGGCCCCGCTGGCCGAACCCCTGACGAACTGCTCCGAGTCCGGGCTCGAGCGGCTGATGGTCCGCAACCCCTCGATTCGCGCGCTCTACGTCACGCAGTTGCGCCGGCTGCTGGACGGGCCGGTCTCGGCGGAGAGCGTCGACCGGGTGGTCTCCCGCGCCGCCGCGGAGCTGGCGGTGTACCTGGCGCGGCCCGGCGTGATCCCGCTGCACACCCCGGCCGACCAGCCGCCTCCGGACGCCGAGGTGTCCCGACAGACGCTCCTCGATCTGATGGCGCAGCGCCGGGACGTCCTGCGCGCGCTCCTCGATCCGCCGGCGATGCCATGAGACTGCGCGCGGCCCGGCTCTGCTTCGCGGGCGTGCTGCTCGCCGCGAGCGGCTGCGACACCGGCGGCGCCACCGCCGGGCGCGCGACGGACGCCGCCGTCGTGCCCGCCGACGCCCTCGCCGCGCAGGATGCCCCCGTTCGCGACGACGCCGGCCGC